>NZ_AMPR02000346.1:0-25990 GCF_000307735.3 Cupriavidus sp. HPC(L)
GACATGGCGCTGCCGCTGCAGGCACCGGGCACGCGTCCTTCGCGCGCGCTTCCCTACGAGCTGCATACCAGCGCGCGGTGCCAGGCGTCCGGCCAGGTCGAACTGCTGTTCTCGAACACCGGCACGCAGGCCGCCGTGTTCCACGTCTACGACGGCCACAAGCTCGACCGCATTCCGCGCCGCTATATGGTAGAGCCCGGCAAGACGCTGTCCGATACCTGGAACGCCGCGTCGGACAACTTCGGCCGCTACGATCTGTGGGTGCTGGGTCCAAACGGTTATCACCGGCACTTCAAGGGCGATCTGAACCGGCTCGGCGGGACGCAGGCCGCGCCCGAGATCCGCGTCTGCTACGACATCGCCAATGGCGACGTCTACGTCGACCTGCTCAATCCGGGCGCCGCCGCATGCCAGTTCGCGATCGCGCCGCTGGCCTATCGCAGCGACGGCCCCTGGCAGGTCGACGTCGCCGCGGGCGGCACGGCGTCACGTCACTGGTCGTTGGCCGACAGTGGCCAGTGGTACGACTTCGCGGTGACGTGCAGCAGCGATCCGGCGTTCTATCGTCGCTTTGCCGGCCGCGTCGAGACCGGGCGGCACACGGTCAGCGACCCGGCGATGGGCGAGGTCTGATTGCCGCGGATCAGCGGTCCGAGGTGCCGGGCGGCGAGGGTGGGTCTCTCGCTTCCCGGATCCATCGCCACAACGTCGCCCGGCTGATGCCCAGCTGTTGAGCCGCCTGCTGCCGGTTGCCGCCGCATGCGGCCAGCACCTCCAGCACCCGTTCGCGAGACGCGGCGTTGGGGCTGGAGCCGCCGGCATCCAGGCCAAAGAGCTCGGGGCAGTCATGGCGCAGCTCGTCGAACGCGATCGCGTCGACGCGCGGCCACTGCGAGAAGAACACCGCCATCCGTTCGCACAGGTTCTCCAGCTCGCGCACATTGCCCGGCCAGCGATAGGCCAGCAGCCGCTCGCGCAACGGCGCAAGCAGGGCCGCCGCGCCGAGGCCGCTGTCGAGCCGGTCCAGGCTGCGCCGCAGCAGCACGGCGGCCAGCGCTTCGATATCCTGCTGCCGCTCGCGCAGCGGCGGCAGGCTCAATTGCAGCGTGTTGATGCGGTAGTAGAGGTCCTGCCGGAATTGCTTCGCGGCGATCCGCTGCGGCAATGGCTGGTGGGTTGCCGCAATGATGCGCACGTCCACCGGAATGGGCACGCCGCCGCCCAGGCGCACGATCTCTCGCTCCTGCAGCACGCGCAGCAGCCGCGTCTGCAGCGGAACCGGCATGTCGCCGATCTCGTCGAGGAACAGCGTGCCGGTGTGAGCGGCTTCGAACAGGCCGCGCTTGCCGCCGCGGCGCGACCCGGTGAACGCGCCTTCCTCATAGCCGAACAGCTCGCTCTCGAGCAGCGACTCGGGAAACGCCGCGCAGTTGACCGCGACGAAGGGCTTTCCCGCGCGCTTGCTGTCGTTATGGATGGCCTGGGCGAACAGCTCCTTGCCGACGCCGCTCTCCCCGGAGATCAGCACCGTCAGGTCGGTCCTGGCGAAGCGTTTGGCTGTCTGACAGGCGCGCAGGAAGGCCGGGCTGGTCCCGATCAGATTGTCGAAGCGATGGCGCGCCGTGGGCTGATGGCGTCGCTGCTGGCTGCGCAGGCTGGCGTCGGCATCCTGGATATTGCGGGCGTCGTACAGCGTCAGCGCGGCGCCCACCGTATCGCCGTGCTCGCGAATCGGCGTGCGGTTCGCAATCCAGTCGCGCTGGGCGTAGCGAAGCACGCTGCCGCGCTCCTGCAGGCCGCTGTCCAGCGTGGCCTGCAGCGACAGCGCCGGCTCGATGTCGTCCAGATGCTGGCCCAGCAGGCGGGCGCGCACGCGCCCGAGCAAGGTCTCCATCGGCGGATTGACGGCGATCACCCGATTGTCGCGATTGACGGCCAGCACCGCCTCCTGCAGGTTGTGCAGCACGCCGTTCAGCTGCTCGTAGCGGCCGGCCTCGAGCCGCGCGACACGTGCCAGCTCGATCGCGTCCTCGATACCCTGGCGCACCGCGCCGAGCGAGTAGGCGAGCCGTCCTTGCAGACCGTACTGCTCGGCCAACTCGACCACGATGCTGGAGCCGACCACCACTTCGTAGCCGTCGCGGGCCAGCAGTTCGAAGCACTGCCTGGCTTCGTCCGGCGTGCGGTAGGCGTATTGGGCGACCTCGATCTTCAGCAGATCACGCACCGCATCGAGCTCGGGGATGCAGGTGCCGTACATCACCACGCCGACCTTGGACGAGATGCGCCGCGCATTGAGCAGCGCCAGCAGGATGTCGAAGCCGGACAGCTTGATGGTGGCTACCGGCGCCACCACCGCATTGCGCAGGATGGTGGCGTTGGCGCCGGCGCTGATCAGCGCGTCGGTCGAGCCATCGCGAATGCGCTCGCGTGCGGCATCGAGGGCCGCCTCGAACGACGCGTTGACCACCTCGATGTCGGCCCGGTCCGCGTATTCGTCCAGCACCGTCATCGCGAACCGGCTCAGGTGCTTGTAGCTGATGAAGCAAAGCCGCGGCCTGATGCCGCGGTCGTTCGGGGTGTTACGCATGGTCTCCTCGCCGGCAATCTTCGCGCCTCGGACGGATCGGGGTCGTCGTTACGCGAGGTCGCCGTGTTTCATCGACGTTTCATCAGTGTTTCATGAAACGCCGAAACGCGAGTAGCAAAATGGATTTCTTCGAAGAATCAATACGTTAGCGTCCGCTGCAACGATGGCATAGCGCTTGCGGAACAGGCCTCACGCTACTGACGGAGGAAAGAATGCAGGCGCTCAGCCATATCACCGTGCTGGATTTGACCCATATGCTGTCGGGCCCGTACGGCACGATGCTGCTGGCCGATCTCGGCGCGCGGACCATCAAGGTGGAGCCGCCCGGCGCGGGAGAGGGGACGCGGCGGCTGCTGGCTGACAGCGAGGACTATGCGCGCGACGGCATGGGGGCCTATTTCCTGACGTTGAACCGCAACAAGGAAAGCGTCTGCATCGACCTGAAGGCCGACGCCGGCCGCGCGGTGTTTCTCGATCTGGTCCGTCATGCCGACGTGGTGTTCGACAACTTCAGTGCTGGCGTCACCGAGCGGCTGGGCATCGATCATGCGGCGCTGTCGCAGGTCAACCCCCGCATCGTGACCTGCTCGGTGACGGGCTTCGGCCAGACCGGCCCGGATCGGCAGCAGCCGGCCTTCGATCAGGTCGTGCAGGCGATGGGCGGCGGCATGTCGATCACTGGCATGGCCGACGGGCCGCCGGTACGCAGTGGCATTCCGATCGGCGACCTCGGCGGCGGCGTGTTCGGCGCGATCGGCGTGCTGGCGGCGCTGGCCGAGCGGGAGCGCAGCGGCGTCGGGCAGCACGTCGACATCTCGATGCTCGACGCGCAGATCTCGCTGCTGAACTACATGGCGACGATGCATCTGATGTCGGGCATCGTGCCGGAGCGGATCGGCAACAGCCATTTCGTGCACGTGCCGTACAACACCTATCCCACTCGCGACGGCCACATCATCATCGCCTGCATCGGTGACGCGTTCTTCGAGCGCTTCCTCAGCGTGATCGATCATCCCGAGCTGCGCCGCCCGGAATATCTGCGTCAGCCGGGCCGTTATGCCGACAAGGACCGCATCGACGCGATCATTGGCGAGGTGCTGCGCACCGAATCGTCGGCCTGGTGGCTCGACCGGCTGCGCCAGGCACGCATTCCCTGCGGCCCGGTCAACGACTTCGCGCACGCGTTGCGCGAACCGCAGGTGCTCGGGCGCGACATGGTGGTCGGGGTCGAGCTGAAGACCGGCGAGACGGTGCGCATGCCGGGCAATCCGGTCAAGCTGTCGCGCGCCGCCGCGCCGACGTACCGCTGTCCGCCTGCGGTTGGCGAACACACCGAGGCCGTGCTGCGCGATCTGCTCGGCTATGACGTCGAACGGCTGGGCCTCCTGCGCGCGGCCGGTGCGGTTGCGTGACGTAGGTGAGCACGATGCAACGGGAAACGATCGTCATCACGGATGTCGCGCCCCGCGATGGACTGCAGAACCAGGCCGCCGCGATTTCGACCGAGGGGAAGCTGGAGCTGGTCCGCCGCCTTGCCGCGGCCGGTGTGCGCAGCGTGGAGGCGACCAGCTTCGTCTCGCCCCGCGCGGTACCGCAGATGGCCGACGCCGCCGACGTGGTGGCCCGCCTGCGCGCCGAGCTGCCCGATCTGCGCCTGTCGACGCTGGTGCCGAACCGGAAGGGATTGGAACGCGCCCATGCCGCGGGCGCGCCGGAGATCGCGGTGGTGCTGTCGGCGACAGAGACCATGAACCTGCGCAACATCAATATGGACCTGGACCAGGCCACGGCCGTCAGCGAAGAGACGCTGGCCCACGCCTGCCAGTTGGGCCTGCGCACGCGGGCCTATGTCGCGGTTGCGTTTACCTGCCCGTTCGAGGGAGACGTGCCGCTGTCCACCGTCGTTCGGCTGGCGCAGCGGATGCGCGAGGCCGGCGCGGAAGAGATCGTCATCGCGGACACCATCGGTGCCGCCGCGCCCGCGCAGATCAAGGCGCGCTTTGCGGCGCTGTCCGAAGTCATCGAACTCGACCGGCTCGCGGTTCATCTGCACGATACGCGCGGCCTCGGCGCCGCCAATGCGTGGGCCGCATTGGAAGCGGGCGTGCGGCGCTTTGACGCCAGCGCCGGCGGCATCGGCGGCTGCCCGTTTGCGCCCGGCGCCGCCGGGAATCTGGCCACCGAGGACTTGGTGCTGATGGCCGAGCAGAGCGGCTTTGCCACCGGCATCGCGCTCGAAGGCTTGCTCGATGCGGTCGACTATGCGGAAGCCTTGCTGAGGCGTCCGCTGGGTGGGCGATCCAGCGCGTGGCTGCGGCGTCGGTACCGCGCTGTATCGGCGACGTGATTGCGTTGTCCGGGATGGGCATACAAGCACAACGACCCAAGCACAACGAACGCAATACGCAACAACACAAACAACAAACACAACAGGAGACAACCGATGCTGAACCATCGCTGGATGCGCGCGGCCGTGATGAGCCTTGCCTGCCTGGCCGCTGCCATGCCGTGGAGCCACGCCGCCGCCAAATGGCCCGACAAACCGGTCACGCTGATCGTGCCCTATGCGCCGGGCGGCGGCACCGATATCGTCAGCCGGCTGGTTGCGCAAAAGCTGTCGGAGCGCTGGGGGCAGTCGGTGGTGGTCGAGAACCGCCCCGGCGCCAACGGGGTGATCGGCACCGGTCACGTCGCCAAGTCGGCACCGGATGGCCACACCTTGCTGATGGTGGTCGGCTCCCACGCGATCAATCCGGTGCTGATGAAGAGCCTGCCCTATGACACCGCCAAGGGTTTCACGCCGATCACGCGCCTGGCCGTCTCGCCGATGGTGCTGGTGGTCGCGAAGTCGAGCCCGTACAAGACGCTGAACGATCTGGTGGAGGCCGCGCGCAGGCAGCCGCTGGGCGTGGGCTATTCGGAGGGGCAGACGCGGCTGACGGGCGAGCTGCTGCGCCAGGTCGGCAAGTTGCAGACGATCCCGGTGTCGTACAAGGGCGGCGCGCAGATCATGGTCGACATCATCGGCGGCCATCTGGCATCGGGCTTTACCAGCGTGCTGACCGCCTTGCCGCACGTCAACGGCGGCAATCTGCGCGTGATCGGCGTGGCGGCGGACGAGCGCATGCCGATCTTCCCCGATGCGATGACGTTCAAGGAGGCCGGCCTGGACGGCGTGCAGTCGCTGAACTGGTATGGCCTGTTCGGGCCGGCCGGCATGCCCGCGGCCACGGTTGAACAGATCCACCGCGACCTGCGCGAGGTCACCGCCGATCCTGCGGTGGCCAAACAGATGCGGGACCAGGGCGCGGCGATCGTGCTGACGCCGCCGGACGCGTTCCGCGCGTTTATCGGCAGCGAAACGCAGAAGTGGGCCGAGGTCGCGCGCCGCGGCGGCATTCGGCCGGAGTAGCGCGGCGCGAGCGGAGTAGTAGGGCGCGGGCGCAAGGGTCCGCGCGATAACGAGCAGGAGGAGACAAGATGCAACGCCGAAGACTGATTCAGGCGCTGGGGACAGCCATGGCGGCGCTCGCCTTGGTGCCGGGTTTCAATGCCTTCGCGCAGGACTATCCGGCGCGGCCGATCCGCTTGATCGTGCCGTTCGCCCCCGGCGGGGTCTCGGATACCAGCGCACGTGTGATCGCCGACAAGCTGGGCCAGCGGCTCGGCCAGCAGGTCGTGGTCGACAACCGTCCGGGCGCCTCGGGCAACATCGGCACCGCGATGGCCGCGCAGGCCGCGCCGGACGGCTATACGCTGTTGCTCGGTTTCGACGGCACGATGGTGATCAATCCGCATGTGTTCGCCAAGGTCCCGTTCGACACGATGAAGGACTTCGTGCCGATCAGCAAGATTGGTGACGCCGCGTTGATCCTGATCACCCATCCGTCGGTGCCGGCGAAGAATCTGAGCGAACTGGTCGCGTACTCGCGAACCACCTCGGCGGGCCTGTCCTACGGCAGCGCCGGCACTGGCAGCACGCCGCATCTGGCCGGCGAACTGCTGAAGGCGCGCACCGGGCTGAACATGGTCCATGTGCCCTACAAGGGCGGCGGACAGGCCATGGGCGATCTGGTCGGCGGCACGCTGCCGGTGCTGTTTACCGCGGTGGCGGGCGCTCAGCAATACGTGAAGAACGGCAAGGCCAATGCGATCGCGGTCTCCGCCGCGAAGCGCGTGCCGTCGCTGCCCGACGTGCCGACGCTGGCGGAGTCGGGCGTGCCCGGCTTTGTCAGCGACTCCTGGGTGGGCCTGCTGGCGCCGGCCAATACGCCGAAGGAGATCGTCGACAAGCTGGCGCGCGAGCTCAATGCGGTGGTCAACATGCCGGACACCCGGGAGCGTTTGGCGACGCTCGGGATCGTGCCGTCCGGCAATACCTCGGAGGCGTTCGCCAGCGAGATCCAGAACGATCTGAAGAAATACAGCGAGATCGTCAAGACCGCGAAGATTCGCGTGCAGTGAGGTCGTCGGCGTCGGCAAAACGATCGGTGGCCGCAATCAGCCGATCAAGGATGCCCGGCTCGGTCCACGCATGGCCGGCGCCCTCGACCAGGTGGAAATCCGCTTGCGGCCAGGCCTGGTGCAGCGCGTAGGCGTAGCGCGCCGGGCACGGCATGTCGTAGCGGCCGTGCACGATGACGCCGGGGATGCTGGCCAGCCTGTGCGCGTCGCGCAGCAGCTGGCCTTCTTCCAGCCAGCAGCGGTGCGTGAAGTAGTGGTTTTCCAGCCGCGCAAACGCCAGCGCGAAATGGCCGTCGTCGTGCTTGGCGGCGATCGCCGGATCGGGCAGCAGCGTAATGGTTTCGGCCTCCCACACGCTCCACGCGCGCGCGGCTTCGATCTGCCTGGCCTTGTCGTCGCCGGTCAGCAGCTTGCGGTAGGCCGCCATCATGTTGCCGCGCTCGGCCTCGGGGATCGGCGCCTGGAAGCGTGCCCACTTGTCGGGGAACATCTCGGATACGCCGTATTGGTAATACCAGTCGAGCTCGGCCTGCGACACCGTGTAGACGCCGCGCAGCACCAGTTCGCTGACGCGTTCGGGATGCTTCTGCGCGTAGGCCAGCGCCAGCGTCGAGCCCCACGAGCCGCCGAACACGAGCCAGGACTCGACACCGGTCAGCGTGCGCAGCCGTTCGATATCGTCGACCAGATGCCAGGTGGTATTGGCCTCCAGCCCGGCATGCGGAGTCGAGCGGCCGCAGCCGCGCTGGTCGAACAGCAATACGTCATAGCGTGAGGGATCGAACAGGCGCCGATGGTCGGGCGAGATGCCGCCGCCTGGCCCGCCGTGCAGGAACACCGCCGGCTTGGCGCCGGGCGTGCCGGCCCGCTCGTAGTAGATGATGTGGCCATCGCCGACATCGAGCGTGCCGGTCTCGTAGGGTTCGATTTCGGGGTAGAGCGTGCGCAGCGCGGGCATGAGTGCGGTCTCCGGTTGGAATACCGCAGTGTACCGGCGCCGCGCAGCCGCGGCAGGGCGGGGCAGTCAGGCGGTGGACGGCGCCACGGCAAGCCAGATCAGCAGCGCGCCCGCCGCGATCAGCACGACGCCGGAAAGCCGCGCCACCTGCAGGCCGGCCGGCCCTGCCTTTTCCAGCAGCACGAGCAGCGCCAGCGCGGCAACCCAGAGCAGCGCCATCACGCCGGTGACGAACAGCATCGCCATCAGCGCCCAGCAGCAACCGAGGCAAAACGCGCCATGACGGATACCCATCGTCAGCGCGCCGCGCTTGCCGTCGCGCCAGTTCGTCATCAGGAAACCGAGCGGGCTGCGGCAGTGCGTCAGGCAGGCCCGCTTCCATGGCGTCAGCTGGTAGAGGCCCGCGAGGCTGAGGATCGCGCCCCCGGCGACGCGGCTCGATATCGCCATCGCCGGGGACAGCAGCATGGTCTCGTGAAGCCCCCATTGCACCAGCGTGATGGCCGCGCTGAAGCCGACCCAGACGGCCAGATAGCCAAGTCCGAAGCAGACGACGGTTGCCGTCAGCCGTTTGCCCTGCCGCCGGCGTTGCAGCCCGGCGTAGATCAGCATCACCGGCGCGGCGGCCGGCGCCATCATGCCGATCATCATGACGACCCACATCGCGAAGGTGTAGAGCCCATCCGCTGCGGTCCACGGCATCGCCATGCCCATGCCGGCCATCATTGCTGCGTGGTCGGCGGCCGGCGCCATCGAGCGATGCAGATGGATCAGATAGCCCCACGCCAGCGCGGCGATGACCAGCATGCAACCCCAGACGAGCAGGCGGTCCCGCTGCCGCAGTTCGCTGTAACGACCGGCGTCGAGCAGCGGCACCGCGCCGGCGGGCTCAGGCTCCCTGCCAGGAGAATGGCGCATATTGGCCATTGTTGCGGCCGCTGTCGTCGTCCCAGACCATGCCGAGCGCGTGGACATGGCTGCGGGCGGGGCGTGCCAGCGCGACGCGGTCCGCGGCCGGATGGCCGGTGTTATCGAGGTGGATCGGCTCGCTGGCATTGGGATTGATGCCCATCACGCCTTCGGCCGCCATGTCGACGAGGTTCGGTGCGGTGACCGTCCAGCTTCTGCTGTTGCGATCGAAGCGGATCTGCGCGGACTCCACGCCTTCGAACGTGCCGACCAGCGGGGAGAGCGCCGCCATCGGCCCGCCCGCGGCGCCGCTGGCAATCGCCGTGATCGCATCACGCTGTGACGCATCGGCGCGTTCATCGACGATCAAGCCGACGGACCAGTTTCCTTTGCCCATCTCCTCCGGCGTCGAGCCAAGCACGATAAAACCGAGTCCATCGAGCGGGACCTCACCATAGCGGCCCTGCTCGATCTGGAACCCCATCGCGAAGATGCAGTGGCCCTTGGTGGGGGGTACCGCCAGCTGTCCCGGCAGGCAGGGGCAGATGAAGTCGCAGTTGCAGGTCTCGTAGTACTGACCCTGGATGTTCCAGCTGGGCGTTGCCATGGTTGCCTCCTCGTCTTGCTGCTGCACCGCACCGCGGTATCGCGGTGGATCAGGCGATACGCGGCGTTCCGGTTTCGCGAGAACCGGATCACTCGAATATAGGTGAGCGCGCAGAGGATGCCGGCGAGGCTGGAAAAGTCAGTGTTTTTCGCCGAGACGGGCGAGCGTGGGGAGAGCAGAAGCGCCGATGCCGCCGCGCAAGGCGGCGGCATCGGGTCTTGCAGGCGTCTGGAGATACGCCCGGCGAGCGGAGCTGCGCTTATTCGACCGTCGCGCCGGATTCCTGCACGATGGTCTTCCACTTCCTGTAGTCCGACTGGACCAGGTCGGCGAACTGCTTCTGGGTCATCACCTTCGGCTCGGCGCCTTGTTCGTGGATCGCCTGGATCATGGCCGGCGTGGCGAGCTGCTTGTTGACTTCGGCGGCCAGCTTGTCGACGACCTCGCGCGGCGTCTTGGCCGGCGCGAACAGGCCATACCACGTGCTGACGTCGACCTGCTTGTAGCCTCTCTCTGCCAGGGTCGGCACATCGGGCAGCGACGTGCTGCGCGTGGCCGACGTCACGGCCAGCGCACGCAGCTTGCCGGCCTTGATCTGCGCCATGGCCGACGGCACCGAGGCCACCATCAGGTCGACGTTGCCGGCGATCGCATCCATCATCGCCGCGTTCGAACCCTTGTACGGCACGTGCAGCAGCTTGATGCCCGCGGCCTGGCTGAAGATTTCGGCGGCAAGGTGAATGGTGGTGCCATTGCCGGGCGAACCGTATTTGATCGAACCAGGCGCGCGCTTGGCGGCGGCAACCACGTCGGCAATGTTCTTGAACGGCGAATTGGCCGGCGCGACGATCATGATCGGGGTATAGGCGACGTGGGTCACCGCCACCAGATCCTTCGTCGGGTCGTACTTGACCGTCTTGTAGAGCCACGGCGCCACGATCAGATTGTCCTTCTGGCCCATCACCAGTTCGTAGCCATTGGGCGTCGCCCGTACGGCTTCGGCAATGCCGATGGTGCCGCCGGCGCCCGGACGGTTGTCCGGTACCACGGTCCACTTGGCGCTCTGGGTCAGCTGATTGGCGACGAGGCGGGAGAGGATGTCGGTGCCGCCGCCCGGAGGGAACGGAATCACCAGTCGAATCGGCTTCGAAGGCCAGGCGGGGTCGGCCTGGACGGGGGCGACGGCGGCCATGCCGCAGACCGCCAGAAGGGCGAGCAACGCCTTCTTCATCGTTTGTCTCCTGTTCTGGAATGTCCCGAACCAGTCGTTTTGCTGGCTTGTCGCGGCCGGATGGCGCCGGTCCCGCTGGGCTGGAGCAAGTCTAGAGGGCGGGAGTGGAGCGGGCGAAGTCATATTTTCAGAGACCAGATATGCGTTTTAAAAATAGCGGAGGTTACCACTAACGGGGATCGGGGGCGCAGGAAGGGCCGCGCGGGACGCCGATCCAGGGGGCTGCTGGCGGTATGGACAGGGAACCGGTATCGCGCGGGGGCCGCCGCGGGCAGGCGTTCCTGCGCGCACCCTATAGAGGTCCCCACCTGTTAAATCCGCGGCATTTCAGGCAAGCACCGTAGCCGATTGGCTGGCAACTTATCGGGACGTTGGCCCCCTCCTTAACCTGGATGTCCTTGCCTATGACCCCCTATCTCGACCCACCCGTTGCCGCCCATTCCGTCCGCTATCCCGTTCGCCCTCCCGCGCGCTGTTTGATGACTCATTCGGGCGGGCATGCGATCGGCGGCTATTCGACCCTGCGCCGATTTCCCGATCCCATATGCCACCGCATAGCCGAACCCGGGGATACGGCAGACGGTTACGCACCCGCGAAAGGCCGCGATCACGATGCCTCATACAAGCTGGTGTTCTCCTTTCGCGAAGTCGTACGCGACCTGATACACGGTTTCATCGACGAGTCCTGGCTGCACGCGCTGGACTGGAATTCCCTTGAGCCGGTGCCCGGACACTATGTGTCGGACCGCCTTCGTTACGGCATCAACGATGTGGTTTGGCGTATCGACGTCGCCGGGCAGCAGCAGCCGCTCTACTTTCTGATTGAGTTTCAAAGTCGAATCGATTCCGACATGGCGGCACGCATGCTGGCGTACGTCGGCATGTTCTACCGCGATGCGAGCCGTCGACGCAGTCGTCCAGGTGGCGGCCGGCGCGGTCCACGGTATCCGGCGGTGCTGCCGATCGTGCTCTATAACGGCAACCGACCATGGCATGCGGATACGGAGATTGCGACGATGATTTGCCCACTGCCGCAGTCCATGGCGAGTCACCAGCCGCGCCTGAACTATTACCTGATCGACCGTACCGCTACACGGATGCAGAACTGGCGGGGATGCGAAATCTGGTGGCAGTGCTGATGCGATTCGAACGGGCCGAGAACATGGAAGCGATGCTCGAACCATTGCGGCTGGCCAGGGAGTTGACGGCACACAACACCGCGCTCGACGAGGCAATGACGGCGTGGTTCGCTGCTCTGACACCGAATGCGTTGCGTTTAACTGAAGTACATAACCTGATGGAGTTGGAAATGGACATGACGGCAAAGTTTTACCGCTGGGCGCGGGAGTATGCGCAGAAGGAGGTCGAGCAGGGGATCGAGAAAGGGATCGAGAAAGGGATCGAGAAGGGGGTTCACATGGGTCACGCCAAAGCTTTGGCAAAGCTGCTGAGGCACCATTTCGGCCCATTGTCTACACATGTCCTCGCCAGGTTGGACGCCGCTTCAACGGAACAGATAGAGGCCTGGCACGACAGAGCCCTGGACGCGAAGTCCCTCGACGACGTATTCCGCCCCTGACGCATGCAATCGGGGGCAGGTCGGACTTGTAAAGCATGACGAGCCGCATGCGGCGTGGACCGGCCCAGCCTCGGTGTTACCCGAGGCCGGGCCTCCGGAGCACGAGGCCATTCGTAACGGACGCTCACGCTATTTGCTATTGCGTGACGCAGCTGAAGCTGTCGGCCACGTTGATGTCACCGCCCCCCTTGTAACGCGGCCAGCTCGGATACGGGCAAAGCGGGCGCGTGCGTCCCGGCACACCGATCGTGTCGGCGACCACCTGCGCGGGCGGTTCGGCGCCTTTCTCCACCCAGTTTTCCAGCGCGGTCAGCGAATCCCAGGCCGCGTTGAACACGGTGCTGGCGGCGTGGCCATAGCCCGGGATTTCATAGTAGCGCATGAACTGCCCGACCCGGTCCGCGCCCATGGTGGTGCGCACGCGCTCGTAGTATTGGGCCGTCGCGCGCGAGCTGACCAGCACGTCGGCATTGCCGTGGGCCATCAGGATCTTGCCGCCCTTGGCGGCGAATGCGCTCAGGTCCGTCTTGTTGATGTCCTGCAGCGCGGTCAGCTCGCTGACGCGAGACTGCCAGGGGCCCGGGTTTTCCGGGTCCAGCGACAGCGAGTTGAAGTTCGGATCGCGCGTGACGAAGAAGCGGACCCACTGGTCCCAGAACACCGCGAAATATGGCGCCGTGGCGGGCATTGGCGTCGCGGGCGGGTCGAGATTGAGCGCGAGCGCGATCACCGTCGCTTGCACGGGCGACGGCCCCGACATGCCAAGGTCCGCTCCCCATACGTTGAAGCCCGGGTACTGCGTCTCGCCGCTGCCCAGCGGATACGCGAACTGGATCGGCGCGTTGTAGACCTTCAGCGCCGCGATCTGCGGATCGGACAGGCAGTTGTCGCCGGTATCGCCGCCGCCCGTGCAGCGCAGCGGGGCGCCGTTCAGCGTCGCCGTCGCCGGATCGAAGGTGGCGTTGCACGCCGCGACATTGCTGATGAGGCCATCCTGCACGCCGTCGAGCGTATCGCAGGCCTGCAGTGAGGCGTCAAAGAGTGCGCGACGTTTGGCGGCATTGGGATAGGCCCCTGGCTGCGCGAGCGCCCGCGTGATGCGCCCAAACGCCAAATCCAATGTTGCAGCGTTCCACGCGGGATAGAGCACGATGGCACCGTTCCAATCGTCGGGCCAGCGCTGGACCACGGCGAGCGCCTCGCGGCCACCGGTGGAGCCTCCCGCAAAGTAGGCCCTGCGCGGTCCTTCGGTCGCGTAGCGAGCCTTGATCAAGTGCAGCGCTGTGTCGCGGGTCTTCTTCAACGCATCGCTGGCGAAATTGCGCAAGGCCTCGTCATTGACGCCGAACGAGCCATCCCGGCTGCCCAGCGCGCCGGCCTGATGGCCGGAGTCGCTGGCGAAGGTGGCATAGCCGCGCCCCAGCGGTGTGGGCTGGTCGGCGGGGCCGGCCGGCACATTGCCTTGCGCCGACGGAATCGTGCCGTTGTAGCCGCCGCCACCGAACATCATGATCTTGTTGTTCCAGTTGGCCGGAAGATTCAACTGGAAGCGAATGTTCGGCGCATTGGGGTCGACCGGCCGGATATGGCCCAACACTCGGCAATACTCGCCGGTAGCCTGCGCGCCGCTGCCAGCCGCCGGTACTACGGTCGCCTCGGTCACCACCGCGCCAGAAGTGGGCAGCCCGATTGCCGTGGCCGGTACTTCGACGTTCGCCATTTCGGCGCAGGACTTGGGCTTGGCGACACTGGGTGGTGGCTTGTGTTCGTGATCGTCGCCGCCGCAGGCGGAGAGGGTCAGGACGATGCCGGCCAGCAGCGCGCCAGAGGCAGCGTGGCGGGTGTTGCGGCCCTGGTCCGGCGGATTTTCCGTGTTGGTATCTTGCATGCTTTGTCTCCATGTCGATATTCCGCCTTGGCCCTGGACCGGCACTTGGCAAGGCTGTCAGGCCGCGCAAGGGGGCGGCCAATCGACCATAGGAGGCGCAGCGCGATGCGTCAATCACGGAGATGGCTGATGGCCGGCAACGCGGTTGCCATCGGATCGCGGGGACAATGCAGGCGGAGAGCGCCGGCCCTCAGAAGTCGACCTTCTGGCCCGGCTCCGGCACGATGACGCGGATCGCCTCCGTGGCGCCCAGCGCCGCGGAGAACTCCGCCGGCGTTCCGCGCAGCATCGGGTTGGTCAGGTAGTGGATCGGGATCGCGTATTTGGGTCGGATCATCTCGCGGACCGCAATGGCCGCCTCGCGCGGTCCCATGGTGAAATGCCCGCCAATCGGGATCAGCACCAGGTCGGGCTTGTACAGCTCGCCGATCAGCCGCATATCGGCGAACAGGCCGGTATCGCCCATATGCCAGATCCGAAAGCCGTTCTCCAGCTCGATGATGTAGCCCACCGGCTCGCCGCCATAGTGGACCTCGTCCTTTCCCGAATTCGGGTTCTTCCAGATCAGCTCGGACGAGTGTTCGGCATGGACGGCGGTGATCTTCGGACCGTTCGGGCCGAAGGGCGTCACCGTGCCGCTCTTGCCGAAGCGCTGCGACAGGTTGGCCGGCACCATGCCGAGGCTGACCAGCGTCTGCCCCATTCCCCCGCCGTTGTAGATTGGGGCGTTATGCATCTTGGCCAATGCCGGCGCGTCACCGAGGTGGTCGCCGTGCGCGTGCGTGACGAGGATCAGGTCGACCTTGCCCAGCGCCTGCAGTTGCTTGAAGGGGGCCGGGGTCTTCGGATTCGCCGTGAGCCAGGGGTCGATCACGATCACCTTGCCTCCCGGCGTCGTGATGCGCGTGGCGGCCTGGCCGAGCCATAGGACCTCGGTCTTGCCTGCGGCAGTCTGGCCCACGGCGGCTGGTGCGGGCCCCGGTGTAGAAGCGGTGGGCGCAGTCGGTGCTCGGGCGGCGCATCCAGCGAGCAGCGTCAGCAGGACGGCGAGCAGCAGCGGGCGGGCTTGAGGCATGGCTTCCTCCGGCGTGGTAGGCGAAGCGGCAAGCACCGAGCGGGCAATTGCCAGCGTCCAGTATTGGTTTGCGCACTTGCAGTGTCAACCTGGAACTCGGTGGGATTGCCGTGCCATCTGTGCGTTGCGTCATGCCGAATGGCTTGACGCCATGCTCGAGGGCTAGCAGTTGGGCTTGCCTCCGCTCAGCGCCCGCTCGATACACCGGATGATCTCCGTATCCTCGAACGGCTTGTTGACAAAGCAGGCGGCGCCGGCCGCGTAGGCGCGTTGCTCGTGGCCTTGTTCGGAGAACGCCGTCATGAAGATGATCGGCACATGGCAGCCGCGCTCGCGCAGCGCCTTGCACAGCGCGAAGCCGTTCATCCGCGGCATCTGGACGTCGGTGATCACACAGGCGATCTGGTTCAGCGTGGACGATTGAAGCAAGTCCGCGGCACCTCCGTAGAGTTCGACCGCCAGGCCGAAGGACCGCACCAGCCTCCCCATGGCATCCCTGACGGAGATGTCGTCGTCGACGATGGCGATCACGGGGGGCGAGGTCACAAGGGATCCTTTAGGAATCGGGCGTTCGCCTAGAAGGTGTGCCGCATGCCGAGCGCAAAGACCTGCGGATCCGCTCCCGCCGCGATGCCGAGCTCGTTGATCGCGAAGTCGTAGGTGGCGTTCCGCTTGTTGTCGATGCGGCTGTAGTACGCATACAGCGCCGTGCGCTTCGACAGGGGATGGTCGTAGCCGATTGTCCATTGCGTGGCGCCGGTCTGCGGACCGCTGCGGACGACTCCGATGGTGTCGGTCGATGCGCCGGTGCCATTGGCGGCAAATCCGAAGCCCAGCCGCAGGCTGCCGGCGCCCAGCCGCTGCACCAGCGACGCATACCAGGCGTTGCGCTGCAGATCGCCGCTGGCGGTCCGGTAGTGCAGCCGCTCGTAGACGCCGGCGATCCGCGTGCCGGACAGCACCTGCCACGCCACGCCGAGCTTCAATGCGTCGTCGTTGCGGCCGGCTGCCTGGTAGTGCCGGTGGACCTCGTAGGCGATGCTCGCATCGAACGCCCCGCGCTGATAGACCAACACTGCGGAGTAGAGCGAAGGATTGCGTGCGGCCGTCGCCCTTTCCTCGGGCAGGCCCCAGCCGAGCCACAGGCTGGCACCGCCGAAGCGCGGCGACCGGTATTGCACGATGTTTTTCTGGCGGCGATCGAACGAACTGGTGTTCTCGACGTTGTCGGAGCTGGAGGCCGACCCATTGCCGATCAGCGCCATATAGCCGGCGGTGGTCGGGTAGTAAGGGTCGTAGCCCATCGTCGACTCGGTATATGGCGTATGCCAGTGGCCGAGGAACAGCAGGCCGTAGTCTCCCTGCAGCCCGATCCGCGAATTGCGGCCGGCGATCTGGCCCTCGCCGGTGTCGAGCGACAGGTTGCTCTCGATCTGCCACAGCGCCTTCAGCGAGCCGCCCAGCGCTTCCTCGCCGCGCAGGCCGAACACCGAGCGGTAGTTGCTCTGGCGCATGCCGCTGGCGAGCGCGGTGCCATCGCTGGCGGTGTTGGCTCGCGTGTATTCGATTGCCGTATTGAGCCGTCCGTAGACGGTGACGGTACTGTCCGCCAGCGCGGGAACGCACGCCATCGACAGCGCGCCGGCGCACAACAGCGCGTCAGTGCGCCGCATCGCCGTCCTTGCGGTTGGCGGCAAGCGTTGGCCCCGGCGTGCCGGTAATCTTCGGCACGCACTCGGAATGGAACCACGCGACGGTGACCGGCTCGCCCGCCAGCATCCGCTTGACCGGCGGAATCAGCTGCTCGCCGATCAGCATGCCGAGCAGGCCGATCAATGCGACCGCCGGCGGCGCCGGGGAGCGAACCTGCATCAGCGCATAGATGATGCCGACCAGAATGCCGGCGCCAAGGGAAACGAGGTAGATCTTCATGGCGGTCTCGTAATCGAGAGGAAATCGGAAAAGAACCGGGTTCAGGTGCGCGTTGGCGGCAGGCCGACACCGAGCAGATGACGCACGCGGGGCGCCTCGGTACCGGTGTGGAAGCGGGCGATGTCGCGCTGCAGGTCTGCGTCGGCATGCGGCACGCGCCGGTGCTGGCGCAGGTGCTCGGCCCACGATTCGACCAGGAACCATTCGGTCAGCAGGTCCGGATCCTCGGGGTCCTCCATTACGCCCCAGTTGAAGGCGCCGTCGCGCAGCCGTTCTTCCGACAGTTGGTGAATGGCCCGCAGGAACGCCTCGCGGTTCTCGGGCGAGACGCGATACTCGATCAGGATCATCACCGGGCCGCGGTCGTGCGCGATCTCGTCGGCCTTCTCCGGCTCGGGCCAGTGGCGTGCCGGACCCAGGTCTTCCTCGCCGCGCGGCAGGCGCACGCGGCGCAGCAGCAGCGTCGCGACGATCAGGCCCGCGCCGGCAATCCACAGCGCATTGGGCGTTCCCAAACCCTGCGCGACGAAGCCCCAGATCAGGCTGCCGCCGGCCAGCGCGCCGTTGAAGACCATCTGGTAGACGGCCAGCGCGCGGCCGCGTACCCAGTTCGGCAGGATGGCCTGGGCCGCGCCGCCCAGCGTCGTCAGCGCGGTAATCCATGCCGCGCCGAGCAGCAACAGCAGCGGCAGCGCGACCCACACCGGCGGTGCGATCGACAGCGCGGCCATGACAGCCGCGGTGACCACCGCGGACAGCAGCACCAGGCCATCGCCGTCGAGCCGCTTCTGCAGCGCCGGCATCGTCAGCGCGCCCAGGATCGCCCCGGCACCCACGGCGCCCAGCAGGATGCCGTAAAGGCCCGCGCCGCCGTTGAGCAGCTGGCGCGCAACCAAAGGAAGCAGGGCCCAGACGCTGCTGCCGAACGCAAAATGCACTGCGGCCCGCAGCAGCACGATATGCAGTTTGCTGTGCGCCCGCGTAAAGCGCAGTCCGGCCCGGAAGGCGCTGAAGAAATGCTCGCGCAGCGGATCGCTGGGCTGGGCCGGCCGGCGCCACCAGATCAGCGCCGCGATCACGAACAGATAGCTGAGCAGGTCGGCGCCGTAGGTGACCGCCGCGCCGAACGCGGCCAGGAGCAGGCCGCCGGTCGCAGGACCGATGGCGCGCGCGATATTGACGCCCAGTGCATTGAGCGCGACGGCCTGCCGCAGCGTGCTGGGCGGCACCAGCTCGGGGACGATCGACTGCCAGGTCGGGCCCATCATCGCCGCGCCGATGCCGCCGACGAAGGCGAGCGCAATCAGGATCTCGATGGTCAGCGCCTGCCGCCAGGCCAGCAGCATCAGCGTGCCGCTGACCAGCGCCAGGCCGATCTGGATCACGATCAGGAAGCGGCGGCGATCGAGGATGTCGGACAGCACGCCGGCGGGTATTGCCAGCAGGAATACCGGCAGCGTGGCGGCGGCCTGGATCGTCGCGACGGCAGCGGGCGAACTCGACAGATCGGTGGCCAGCCAGGCGCTGGCGACGTCGCGCATGAAGCTGCCGATATTGCCGAGGATGGTCGCGACCCACAGCACCGCGAAGGTGGGCTTGGCCAGCGGCGCGAAGGTGCCGGCCGGGGCCGGTGCGGCCGCTGTCGTGTCGGGTGGCACGCTGGTGCTCATGCCGGCCTCCGCGTACGCCAGTCGTGCCAGGCCACCAGCAGGAAGCCCCCGACCAGGCCCAGATGCTCGAAGAAGGCGTTGGCCATCATGAACTGCGCCTCGGGCGGGGCGCTCCAGAAGCGGTTGGCCAGGAACGTCGCGGCCAGCGTGAAGGCCGCCAGGGCCAGCGCGCCTAACCAGCGTCCGATACCGGTCAGGATCATCGCGGCGGCCACGAGTTCGAACGCGATGGTGGCGACGGCCATCGGCACCGCCGGGCTCAGGCCGAAATGCTGCATCTCGGCGACGGCGCCGGGGAAGTCGAACAGCTTGACCAGCCCGCCCTGCAGATACGCCGCGCACAGCAGCAACAGCGCGATCCAGCGCATCCAGCGCGGCAGCGTGCCCGCATCGTCATCGGCCGGGGAAGGCCGGGAGCTCGACAGCATCATGTTGGTCCTCCGGTTGGCGGCTTGCGGGCCGGCTTGCACTTGGGCTTGCAGGTGGGACTACCCATCAGAACGCCCAGCACGAGCACCCCAGCGCGCCCCAGAACCCGCTTTCATCGCTGGTCGGCACGTTGGACGTCCACGCCTTCGCGTGCGCGTGGCCATGCACGCCGCATGACGACGCGCAGCCGCAGGCGGTGTTCAGCGCCAGCGTGCGAGCCTGCGCCTGCGGACGCGGCTGGTAGCGGCTGCCGTGGCGCGCAGGGGACCAGTCCGGCATCGGCGGCGGCAGCTCCGGCGCATGCCTGCCGAATTCGGCATCGCCGTAGACCACCTTGCCGCCGAGCACGGTCATCACCGACGTGATGTCCTGGATGTCGTCGCCGGGCACCGAGAAGTAGTCGGCCGACAGCACCGCCACGTCGGCAAGCTGGCCCACCTGGATCTGCCCTTTCTTGCCGACTTCGGACGAGAACCAGGTATTGGCCTCGGTCCACAGTCGCAATGCGGTTTCGCGGTCCAGCAGATTGGCTTGCGGATACATCGCCATGCCGCCGACGGTCTTGCCGGTGGTCAGCCAGTACAGCGACACCCACGGGTTGTACGAGGCCACACGCGTGGCATCGGTGCCGGCGCCGACCTTGACGCCGCGCTCGAGCATCTTCTTGACCGGCGGCGTGGCCTCGGCCGCCTTGGCGCCGTAGCGCTCGACGAAGTACTCGCCCTGGTAGGCCATGCGGTGCTGCACGGCGATGCCGCCGCCGAGCGCGGCGATGCGGTCGATATTGCGGTCCGAGATGGTCTCGGCGTGGTCGAAGAACCAGTTCAGGCCCTGGAACGACACGTCGCGCGCGACCTTCTCGTAGACGTCGAGTGCGCGCGTGATGGTCTCGTCGTAGGTCGCGTGCAGGCGCCACGGCCAGCGTTTCTCGGCCAGCAGGCGGATCACCGGCTCCAGATCGGCCTCCATCGACGGCGGCATGTCCGGGCGTTCTACGCGGAAGTCCTCGAAGTCGGCCGCGGTGTAGACCAGCATCTCGCCGGCGCCGTTGTGGCGATACAGATCGTCGCCCTGGCCCGGCCGCACCGACGAGGTCCAGTTCTGGAAGTCGCGCAGCTCTTCCTTGGGCTTCTGCGTGAACAGGTTGTAGGCCAGCCGCACGGTCAGATGGCCCTCGCGGTGCAGCTCCTCGATGATCTGGTAGTCATCCGGGTAATTCTGATAGCCGCCGCCGGCATCGATCACGCCGGTGACGCCGAGCCGATTGACCTCGCGCATGAAATGCCGCGTCGAATTCTTCTGGTACTCGGGCGGCAGCTTCGGGCCCTTGGCGAGCGTCGCATACAGGATGGTGGCGTTGGGCTTGGCCAGCAGCAGGCCGGTCGGGTTGCCGCTGCCGTCGCGCACGATTTCGCCGCCCGGGGGATTGGGTGTGTCCTTGTTGTAGCCGACGGCGCGCAGCGCGGCGCCGTTCAGCATCGCGCGGTCGTACAGATGCAGGATGAACACCGGCGTGTCCGGTGCCACGGCGTTCAGCTCCTCGATGGTCGGCAGGCGCTTCTCGGCGAACTGGTGCTCGGTGAAGCCGCCGACCACGCGCACCCATTGCGGCGCCGGCGTGCGGTCGACCTGCGCCTTGAGCATGCGCATCGCGTCGGCCAGCGAGCGTACACCATCCCAGCGCAGTTCCATGTTGTAGTTCAGGCCGCCGCGAATGATGTGCATATGGCTGTCGATCAGCCCGGGGATGGCCCGCCGGCCATTCAGGTCGATCACGCGGGTGCCCGATGCCGCGAGCTTCATCACGTCCTGGCGCTCGCCGACGGCAATGAAGCGGCCGTCCGCGATGGCAACGGCATCGGCTTGCGGATTGGCGCGATCGAGCGTGGCGAACTTGCCGTTGACGAGAATCAGGTCGGGTGTCGGGTTCGGTGACATGGCGAAGAGTTCCGAAGAGGCGGCCGCGCCGAGCGCGGCGGCCGAGGCGATGAATTGCCGGCGGGTGACTGACATGGGCTCGTGCGTCCGGATCAGGCGTTCAGGAAGGCCAGCAGGTCGGCATTGACCTCGTCGGCATTGATCACGCACATGCCATGCGACGCGCCCGGGTAGACCTTCAGCGTGGCGTTCGGCGCGATCTCGACGGACAGCCGCGCCGCGTTGTCGATCGGCACGATCTGGTCGTCGTCGCCATGCAGGATCAGCGTCGGCACCGTCATCTTCTTCAGGTCCTCGGTGTAGTCGACCTCCGAGAACTCCTTGATGCAGGCGTACTGACCGACAATGCCGCCGGCCATGCCCTGAGCCCAGAACGCGTCGATCGTGCCCTGCGAAACCTTGGCATTGGGCCGGTTGAAGCCGAAGAACGGCATCGCCAGGTCCTGGTAGAACTGCGACCGATTGTCGGCCACGCCCTTGCGGATGCCGTCGAACACCTCCAGCGGCAGGCCGTTCGGATAGGCAGCGCTCCTGGCCATGGTCGGCGGCACCGCGCCGATCAGCACCGCCTTGGCGACGCGTTTGGTGCCATGGCGGCCGATGTAGTGCGCCACTTCGCCGCCGCCGGTGGAATGGCCGACCAGCGTGGCGCCCTGGATGTCGAGCGTGTCGAGCAGCGCGGCCAGGTCGTCCGCATAGGTGTCCATGTCGTTGCCGTGTGCCGGCTGATCCGAGCGGCCGTGGCCGCGCCGGTCGTGCGCGATCACGCGAAAGCCCTGCTGCACCAGGAACAGCATCTGGGCATCCCAGGCATCGGCGTTCAACGGCCAGCCATGCGAGAAGACGACCGGACGGCCCGTGCCCCAGTCCTTGTAGAAGATGCGGGTGCCGTCCTTGGTGGTGATCGTGTTCATCGGTTCGTTCCTTGAGTCAGGTGGAAGCGGTGGGGTGGGGGGCGTTCAGCGCGCCGCGACCGGGGCGATCGACTGGTGCGGGGTGGCCGTGCGCTGCTCGGCCTTGTGCACCATCGTGTAGGCGTAGTCCACGCCCATGCCGTAGGCGCCGGAGTGTTCCTTGACCAGCTTCATCACCGCGTCATAGGTGTCGCGGTGCGCCCAGTCGCGCTGCCATTCGAGCAGTACCTGCTGCCAGGTCACCGGCACCACGCCGGCCTGCACCATGCGCTGCATCGCGTAGTCGTGCGCGTCCTTGCTGGTGCCGCCCGACGCATCGGCCACCATGTAGATCTCGTAGTCGCCTTCGAGCATCGCGCACAGCGCGAACGTGGTATTGCAGACCTCGGTCCACAGGCCGGACACCACGACCTTCTTGCGGCCGTTGGCCTTCAGCGCGTCGCGCACCTTCTGGTCGTCCCAGGAATTCATCGAGGTGCGCTCGAGGGTCTTCGCCTCGGGGAACACGTCCAGGATCTCGGGAAAGGTGTAGCCCGAGAACGACTCGCTCTCGACCGTGGTGATGGTCGTGGGCACGTTGAAGATCTTCGCGGCCTTGGCCAGGCCGACGACGTTGTTCTTCAGCGTCTGCCGATCGATCGACTGCACGCCGAACGCCATCTGCGGCTGCTGGTCGATGATGATCAGCTGGCTGTTCTGCGGGGTCAGGACTTCTAGCTTCGGGTTGGCCATCGGGAGCTCCTTGGAAACGAGGTTAGGACGAAGTGGGACGAGCGGGACGAGTGGGACGAAAAAGGCGGTGCCCGCATTCGCGGTACGCTAAGCGGGGTAGGCGGCACCGAACCGGTGCGCGATCGGCGGGCGCCGGCGATGCAGCCGACAGAAGACTAGACGGCCCAGGCGTTGGCCGCCATTGACCGATCGTATTAGTTGCCAGTGGCGCGATGGCGGCAGCGCAGTGCGGGTACCGCGGCCGTCCGCGCGTTCACGGGGACGATGGCGGCGGCACCGGGGCCGGTCTGCGGCACTAACACAAAGGTATGGGTGGCCCGCCCGGCGCCGCTATGCTGAAATCGGCCGGTCCACGGGCCGCGTCAACGGCCCTGTCTATAATTCCCGAGATCTGTTCGAGCACACTGGAGGACCGACCGTGACATCCCACAGCGAGGCGCATGCTGCCGGCGGCGAGTCGATGGTGCTGATCGTCGACGACGATGCTGGGTTGCGCAATGCACTGGGCAACCTGTTCCGGTCCGTCGGCATCCGAGTGGCGCTGTTTGGCTCGGCAGCCGAGCTACTCGAGTTCGAGCTTCCCGACCTGCCATGCTGCCTGGTGCTGGATGTTCGCCTGCGCGGCCCCAGCGGCCTGGAACTGCAATCGCGCCTGGTGCAGATGGGCGTTCCCATTCCGATCATCTTCATGACGGGGCATGGCGACATCCCCATGACAGTCGCGGCAATGAAGGCGGGCGCGGTGGATTTCATGTCCAAGCCGTTTCGCGATCAGGATCTGCTCGATGCCGTCACGGCAGCGCTGGACAAGGACCGCGCGCGACGGCAAGGCATGCGCCAGATCGAAGCGATCCGCCGTTACTACGCCACGCTGACACCGCGCGAGGCCGAAGTCATGGGGCTGGCCGTCACTGGGCTGCTGAACAAGCAGATCGCGGCCGAGATCGGCATCAGCGAGGTCACCGTCAAGATCCATCGCGGGCAGGCCATGCGCAAGATGAAGGCCCGGACCTTCGCCGACCTGGTGTTGATGGCCCAGCAACTGGGCATCCGGCAGAGCCTGCCGGTCGGCTGAAGCCGCGCAACGCGTGGCTCCACAGAGGGCGAGACATCAAAATATTTGAATAACAAGGCCAAACCGCGGTGCTTCTTCCGCCCCGGTCTCTCTCTATAGTTCAGCACATGGACGACGCGACGGCGCAACAAACCCAAGCGCGGCAGCGTCCGAGCCGATTCAAATTCGCTGACTAATGAAGGAGAAAGCCATGCCCAAGAACACCGCCCTGAAGATTGCTTCCGCTCTGCTGCTGTCGTTTGCCGGTGCCGGCATCGCGCAGGCCGCGACGGTCCCCGCCGACAAGTACGGCTACGAGTTCCGCACGCCGCAGACCTACACCGACGGCGCGCGCACCTTCGATGTGCATAGCGATGGCGCCCGCGGCTTCGACCCGTACACCCAGGGCGCGCGCAAGGCCGACCCGTTTGTCGACGGCGCGCGCAAGGTGGCTGGCCTGGACCGCGTGGGCGTCTCCGCAACGCCGGGCCGTGCGGCCGATGCGTATTCCGACGGTGCCCGCGGCTTCGACGCCTTCAGCGAAGGCGCACGCAGCGTCAATCCCTACCTCGATGGCGCCCGGGCCCAGGCCTGAACCGATGCGGCGGGCCGCGTAAATCGCGGCCGTCGCACACGCTCTCTATAATGGCCGCCCACTCGCAAGCAACGGACGGGAGAAGGGCGGTGATGGATCCAGTGCAGGCAGCCCCGATCGCCCCGGCTGGGGGCGGCGCGGGTCAGTCCAGGAGCGCCGCGCCATGACCTCGCCGAACCGTCCCGAGCGACATTCATCGATCGTGTTCGATGCCGCATGGCTTGCCGCCACGACAGCCCACCGGTTGAGCATGGCGGACGGCGTGGTCAGCGAGCGCCTGTTCGATCCTCGTACCCGGACATACTGGCTGTCCCGCAGCGCCTTGCTGGCATCGGCCGGCGCGCATCGGCAGCTGCAGAACGAACTGCGGCTGGCCCCGCGCCTGCATCCGTCGTGGGCCACCGTACCGATTGCCACCGTCTGGACCGCCGACCGGATGGTGCTGCTATCGGAGGCGCAGCCGTCTTCTCGCACCGCCGCAGCGCGGATCGGTCCCCAACTTTCCATTGCCGCGGTGTTCGAGATCGCCATCGCCGCCGCCCGCGCGTTGGCGGCCATGCACGGGCAGGGGCTGTTGCATGGCGATATCCGCCCGCACAATCTGTTGATCGACGACAGCGGCGCGCTGCGCCTGACAGGCTTCGGCCATGCCGTTCCCGTCGACTTCGGCGGGCAATGGGCGTCCCTAACGGTACCGCAACCGGCCCCGCAACCGGCTCCGCAACCGATACCGCAACCGATACCGCAACCGGGCCCCGCCGCGCTGCCGTATCTTGCCCCCGAGCTGGCCCGCGGCGACGCCGCCCGCATCGGCGTGCGCGCCGACTTGTACGCGCTGGGCGTTGCACTGTACGAGTTGCTGATCGGCGCGACCCCGTTCCAGGGGGATTCGCCGGCCGCATGGCATCACGCCCATCTCGCCATCGAACCGGTGCCGCCACAATTTCGCCGCAACGATGTGCCCGGCATGCTGGGCCGCATCGTGCTGAAGCTGCTGGCAAAGAACCCCGCCGACCGCTACGCCAGCGCCGCTTCGTTGGTGTCGGATCTGCTGCGGCTGCGGACCGAATGGGAATCGGCAGGGCGTATTGCGCCGTTCCAGCCCGACGCCACCGTTCCGCCGCCGATCCCGATGCTGCCCGGCCAGCTGTTCGGCCGCGATACCGAGAAGGCACTGCTGACCGAGGCATGGTCGCGCGTGCGCGACAGCGGTAAGTCCGAGCTGGTATTGATCGCAGGCGCCGCGGGTTCGGGCAAATCGGCGCTGGTCGATTGGCTCGGCCGCGAGGCGGGCCTGGATGCGCTGCACTTTGCCAGCGGCAAGAGCGATCAATTGCAGCGCGAGACGCCGTATGCGCCGGTGGTGCAGGCGCTGCGCGCGTTGACGATGGCCTTGCTCGGCGAGGATGAGGCCGTGCTGGCGCC
>NZ_AMPR02000345.1:0-1776 GCF_000307735.3 Cupriavidus sp. HPC(L)
ACGGCGGGCTAGCGCGGCACCGCCGGCAGGCGCAGCAGCGCCTGGGCCCCGCCCTGCGGCCGGTTGCCGAGTGTCAGCTCGCCCCGGTGCAGCAGCGCCACCTCGCGCGCGAAACACAGGCCGAGCCCGGTGCCCTTGTCGCGGCCGCCCGGCCGGGGGAGCGAATAGAAGCGCTCGAACACCCGCGGCAGCGCGTAGTCGGGGATGCCCGGGCCACTGTCGGCGACCGTCACGGCAAACGCCTCCCCGTGCGCGCCGCGCTCGCGGTGCAGCCCCAGCGCGACCGTGCTTCCGGCCGGCGCAAAGTCGACCGCGTTGTCGATCAGGTTGACCAGCGTCTGCCGCAGCAGGAACGGATCGCCCAGCACTTCGGCGGGCGCGGCATCGGTCTCGACGCGCGGCGACAGCACCACGCCGCGCTGCCGCGCGCGCGGTTCCAGTTCGGCCGCCACTTCCGTCAGCAGCGGCGCCAGCGCGACCGGACGCGGCGCCTCCAGCCGCTGGCGCTGCTCGACCTCGGCCAGCGCCAGCAGCTTGGCGACCATCTCGGCCAGGCGCCGCGCCTGGCTGTCGATATTGCCGACGAAGCGGGCGCGATCGGGCGCGGGCATGTCCTCGCGCAGCAATTCCGCCGCGCCACGGATCGCCGCCAACGGGCTCTTCATCTCGTGCGTCAGCGTATGGATGTAGTGCTCGACGTACTGCTTGTCCTCCAGGCGCAGACGCATCGTCTCCATCGCCCTGCCCAGCTCGGCCAGCTCGCCGGCGCCCGACAGCGGCATCGCGGCGCGCTCGCCCGCCGCCACCGCGCGTGCATAGCGGCGCAGCCGGCGCAATCCGTTCGCCAGCCACAACGTGCAGGCCAGGCCGATCGCCGCGGCCACGCCCATCAGCAGCAGCCCGTGCAGCAGGATGCGGTGCTGGCTGCGCGCGATCACCGGCGCCATCACCGCATTGGGCTTGGCCACCGTCAGCACGCCCAGCAGGCGCTCGCCATCGCGGATCGGCGCCGCGACGTACATCACGGTGCTGCCCTCGTCGTTCGGGTCGCTGCGCGTGCTGCGCGCACCGTACTTGCCGCGCAGCGTGAGATAGACGTCGTTCCACCGCGAATAGTCCTGGCCCACCGCGGTGCCGGCCGAATCGAAACGCACGATGCCGGCCGTGTCGGTGACATAGACGCGGTAGCCGATCTCGCGCTTGCGCAGCCCCCACAGCTCCGCGTCCAGCGGCGCGTCGCGCAGCGCGTTCAGCTGGCGCGCGAAGGCACCGTCGGCGATGCGGCCGTCGCGCATGTCGTCGGCCGCCAGCGCCGCGAGCGCGTGCGCGGTATCGATCAGCGTGTCTTCCATCGCCTGGCGCACGCCCGGCTTGACCTCCTGCACGAACACGCGAAGCGTTAGCCAGGCCGCCAGCCCGACGATCAGGAAGAAACCCAGGAAGATGCGCAGGCCGATCCGCATCCGTCGCCGGTCCCGCTCAGATGGCCAGCGAGTAACCCATGCCGCGATGGGTGCGGATCGGGTCCTCGTCGCCGGCGGCGCGCAGCTTGGCGCGCAGCGTCTTGATATGGGTGTCCACCGTGCGGTCGCTGGTATCGAGCGCGTCGTCCCAGACCAGGTCCATCAGCTGCGCGCGCGAGTAGATGCGGCCCGGATGGTCGGCCAGCAGCGCGAGCAGCCGGTATTCGTAGCGGGTCAGGTCGAGCCACTGGCCGCGGTAGGCGAGCCGAGCGCCGTCGCGATCGTGCAGCAACGGCGGCACCGCATCCTGTCC
>NZ_AMPR02000344.1:0-1783 GCF_000307735.3 Cupriavidus sp. HPC(L)
AGCCCGCTGACCTGCCGGCCCGCCGACGAGTGGCGCGCGCTGCTGCGCGGCATGGGCATGACGCTGCGCGAGGTGCCACTGCCGCGCGACGCGCATGGCGCCAATGTGCTGATGGTCGGCACGCTGCAGGCGCAACAGCAGAGGCCCGCGCATACGGCACAGGTCCGTCACGGCACCGTGGCGTCCGCCGGCGAACTGGAGCCGCTTTGATACAATCGCGCCGCCCGTTGGTGCGGGCCACCGACCGCAACGCCGGCAGCCGCGGCGGCGCTGGCGGCCCTGCAAATGTTGGCGCCGCACCGCAGCGCGCCGCCTCGCATCCCGATCGTAAGCTGTCCCCCTCCGTGTCCGCCCTGCAGTTCTCCCATTTCACCGTCACCAGTTGCCTGGGCCATGGCCTGGCCGCGACGTCCGCGGCGTTGCGCGCGCAGCGCAGCGGACTGGCGCCGTGCCGCTTCGGCGACGTGCGGCTGCGCACCCATGTCGGCGAGGTCGCCGGCGTCGACGACGCGCCGCTGCCGTCCGAATTTGCCAGCTTCGACTGCCGCAACAACCGGCTCGCCCGGCTCGCGCTGGAACAGGACGGCTTTGCCGAACGGGTGCGCGAGGCCATCGCGCGTTATGGCGCGCACCGTATCGGCGTATTCCTCGGCACCAGCACCGGGGGGATTCTCGAAACCGAACAGGCCTACCGGCGGCGCGATCCGGCGACAGGCGCGCTGCCGCCCGACTTCGACTATGCGCACCGGCACAGCCCGTTCTCGCTGCCGGCCTTCGTGCGCGCCTACCTTGGCCTGACCGGTCCCGCGGCGGCGATCTCGTCGGCGTGCTCGTCGGGCGCCAAGGTGTTCGCCTCCGCGCGCCGGATGATCGAGGCCGGGCTGATCGACGCGGCGCTGGTCGGCGGCGTCGATTCGCTGTGCCATACCACGCTGTACGGCTTCCATTCGCTGGAGCTGGTGTCGGCCGAGCCCTGCCGGCCCTACGATGCGCGGCGCAACGGCATCTCGATCGGCGAAGGGGGCGCGTTCGGGCTGCTCGAACGGTTGCCTGACTCTCGCCGCGAAGGTGGAGCGGCGATGCCTGACGATACGGTGCTGCTGTGCGGCGTCGGCGAATCCAGCGATGCGCATCACATGTCGAGCCCGCATCCGGAAGGACTGGGCGCACGGCTGGCGATGGAGCAGGCCTTGGCCGATGCCGGGCTGACGCCAGCCGACATCGACTACATCAATCTGCACGGCACCGCCACGCCGAGCAACGACGCCGCCGAGGGCAAGGCCGTGCTGGCGTTGTTCGGCACGACGCCGTGCAGCTCGACCAAGGGCGCGACCGGCCATACGCTGGGCGCGGCCGGCGCGATCGAGGCCGTGATCAGCGCGCTGGCGCTGCGCGCGGGCTGGCTGCCGGCCGGCATCGCCGGTACCGAGCTCGATCCGGCGTTGCCGGTGGGCTATCTGCTGCATACGGACACGTCCGATGCCGGCCATCGTCCCCGCTATGCGCTGAGCAATGCGTTCGGCTTCGGCGGCTCCAATTGCAGCCTGCTGTTCGGCCGCGCCGACGCGCATCTGCGAGGCGAACGGTCATGACGGCGCCGGTGTTCATCGAAGGAATCGGCTTGCTCGGCCCGGGACTGTCGGACTGGCAGCAAGGCGCCGCGGTGCTGCGTGGGGAGGTCCCCTATTTGCATGCCGCGACTGCATTGCCCGCGCCGGAAGGGCTGCCGTCGGCCGAGCGCCGGCGCACCGGCCCCGCGGTCAAGCTGGCGCTGGCGGTCGGC
>NZ_AMPR02000343.1:0-1843 GCF_000307735.3 Cupriavidus sp. HPC(L)
GCGCTGGCGCGCGGCGGCGAGGGCGCGGCGTCAGGGGCCTGGCTGTCGCGCAAGGACGCGGGGCGCTACGGCACCGACTACGACCGCCGCGCCGCCACCGCGTGGCTGGCGCTGGGGACCAGCCTGGGCGAGGACACGCTGGTGTTTCGCGCCAATGCGGACGCCAGCGGCCAGCCGCTGCACGGTGGGAATCGCTATGTGATCCGCTTCGACAAGAACGCGCTGCCGCCGGCCAAGGCGTTCTGGTCGCTGTCGCTGTACGACCAGGCGCAGGATGTCGTCGCGAACCCGTTGAACCGCCATGCGATCGGCAGCCGCGACCGGCTGCGGCGCAACCGCGACGGCTCGGTCGAGATCGTGGTCCAGCATGCGCGGCCGCCGCGGGCGCAGGCGGCCAACTGGCTGCCGGCTCCCGACGGTCCGTTCAATCTGATGCTGCGGCTCTACTGGCCGCAGCCGGCGGCGCTGGATGGCAACTGGAGCGCGCCGCCGGTGCGCAAGATCGGCGCGGACTGAGCGTCAACAGCGCGCGCCAACTGCTGGCGCCAACGCAGCAAAAAGGGGCGGCCCGGAGCCGCCCCTTCGTCATTGCGCCCGCGCTGCAGCGCCGCTGAAGGCGTCCATCAATGCGCCATCAATGCGCCCATCAATGCCCCCATCAATGCGCCGCGCAATCGCATTGGCCCGCCGGATGGGCCGCACGCTCGCGTGCCACCGGCTGGCCCCGCAGACCCGCCGGACCCTCCGCCGCCAGCCGCTCGCGCAACTGCCGGGCCGCGGCCACCATATTGCGTAGCGCCGCCTCGGTCTCGGACCAGCCGCGCGTCTTCAGTCCGCAATCGGGATTGACCCACAGCCGCTCGGGCGGAATCACCTGGCAGGCGCGCGTCAGCAACTGGCCGATCGCCTCGACGCTGGGCACGCGAGGCGAGTGGATGTCGTAGACGCCCGGCCCGATCTCGTTCGGATAGTCGAACGCGGCAAAGCCGTCGAGCAGCTCCATCGCCGAGCGCGAGGTTTCGATCGTGATCACGTCGGCATCGAGCGCGGCGATCGCCGGCAGGATGTCGTTGAACTCCGCGTAACACATATGGGTATGGATCTGCGTATCGTCGCGGACCACGGCCGCGGCAATGCGGAAGGCGCGCACCGCCCACTGCAGATAGTTGTCCCAATCGGCACGCCGCAGCGGCAGGCCCTCGCGCAGCGCCGGCTCGTCGATCTGGATCACGCGGATGCCGGCCTGTTCGAGATCCGCCACCTCGTCGCGAATCGCCAGCGCCAGCTGCAGCGCGGTGTCGGCGCGCGGCTGGTCGTCGCGGACGAACGACCATTGCAGCATCGTGATCGGGCCGGTCAGCATGCCCTTCATCGGCCGGTCGGTCAGCGACTGCGCATAGCGGGCCGTATCGACGGTGATCGGCTCGGGCCGGTAGACGTCGCCATAGATCAGCGGCGGCTTGACGCAACGCGAGCCATAGCTCTGCACCCAGCCGAACTCGGTAAAGGCATAGCCGCACAGCTGCTCGCCGAAGTATTCGACCATGTCGTTGCGCTCCGCCTCGCCATGCACCAGCACGTCGAGGCCCAGCGCCTCCTGGCGTCGCACGGCGTCTTCGATCTCCGCGCGGATGCGCTGCAGATAGGCCAGCGCGCCGAGGTCACCGCGCTTGAAGGCCGCGCGGGTCTGGCGGATTTCGGCGGTCTGCGGGAACGAGCCGATGGTGGTCGTCGGCAGCGGCGGCAGCTGCAGCGCCGCGCGCTGATCGGCGATGCGCTGGGCGAAGGGGCTGCGGCGATCGGCCATCTCCGGCGTCACCGCGGCCACGCGCTGGCGCACCTG
>NZ_AMPR02000342.1:0-1850 GCF_000307735.3 Cupriavidus sp. HPC(L)
ACCGCCGCGCGGCTCGCCCGTGCCCGTGCGGCAACGCCCGCGGGCGCGGACGGCAGGCCCGCCGCCCTGAACTGAGCGCACCGTCAGGAGAACGCCATGAACAAGCACGCCATTCACAAGCCCTCGCCATCGTCGCGCGTACGCGCCGGGCTCGCTGCCCTGCTCGCCGCACCGCTGCTGGCCGCCTGCATCAGCACCACGCCGGTCTGGGACAGCCGCTTCGGACAGTCGGTCCATGCGGTCAAGCAGGCCCAGATCATCAACCCGAATGCACCCGCGGGCCTGCCTTCGCTAACCGGCGTCGACGGCAAGGCCGCCGTCGCGGCGATGGGCAACTACGACCGCTCGCTGCAGCGGCTGTCGCCTGGCGGCGCCTATGGCAACGGGGCCGGCATGCAGGGCGGCATCGGCATGTCGGGCGGCATCGGCACGCGCTGACGCGCGGCGGCGCGGTGCAGCGCAGCGAGTCAGTTCGCCAGCCAGTTCGCAAGCCAGGGAGAGAGCCATGATGCAGCCGAACACAGCGAGACCGCGTCCACGCCGGCGGGCCGCGACGCCGCGGCGCCAGCAAGGCGCCGTCGCGATCGTCGTCGCGCTGGCGCTGGTCGCGATGGTGGGCTTTCTCGGGCTGGCGCTCGACCTCGGCAAGCTCTACGTGGCCAAGAGCGAGCTGCAGAACGGCGCCGATGCCTGCGCGCTGGCCGCGGCGCGCGACCTGACCGGCGCCACGCCGCTGGCGGTGTCCGAGGCAGCGGGCATCACCGCCGGCTATCGCAATCTGGCGCTGTTCCAGAGCGAATCGGTGCAGTTCGCCGCGGACAGCAGCGTCACCTACAGCGACGCGCTGGCCAATCCCTTCTACCCGAAGAGCAGCGTGCCGTACGCGCTCGACACCATCAAGTACGTCAAGTGCGCGGCCTCGCGCGCAGGCATCGCCAACTGGTTCGCGCAGGTGCTGAACCTGCTGCCGGGCGGCAACGTGGGGCCGAGCACGGTGTCGTCATTCGCGGTGGCCACCGTCGGCGCCGCGCAGACCGCATGCGCGATCCCGGTGTTCGTCTGCAAGCCCGAGACCCTGGACCCGCCGGAGCCGCCCTACACCGTGGGCCAGTGGCTGGTTTCCAAGCTCGATGCGGGCAACAAGGGCGAATATGGCGGCGGCAATTTCGGCTGGGCCGATCTCGGCGGCGGCAGCGGCACCAAGAGCCTGGCCGAACAGCTGAAGGGCTCGGGCCAATGCAACCTGCCCTCGCTTGGCACCGAGATCGGCACCACCGGCAACAAGTCGTCGCTGGCGGACGAGTGGAACAGCCGCTTCGGCATCGTCAAGGCGGGCAAGGTGGCCGGCGTGCCGGACTTCACCGGCCATGCCTACAACGACACCACCTGGCCGGCCAAGGCCAACGCGTATCCGGACTTCACCGCCAGGCGCAAGGCCTATGCGCCGTACCAGGGCGACAGCGTCGCGATGATCGATACCAAGGGCTCGCCGTCCAGCACCGCCGCGCATCAGGGCGGTGCCGACCGGCGCATGGTGCTGGCGCCGGTGGTCGACTGCAGCGGCTTCGCGGTATCCGGCACGCACAAGGCCAGCGTGCTCGAGTGGGCCTGCCTGCTGATGATTGAGCCGATGCAATGGGGCGGCAACATCAACTCGGTGCGGCTCGAATACCGGGGCGCATCGAGCTCGCTGGGCAGTCCTTGCGCGACGCAAGGCATCCCCGGCCTGGGCAGCGGGCCTGGCCCGCTGGTGCCGGTGCTGGTGCAGTAGCGGCGGCCGCATCTACACAGCAGCGACGCAATCAGGAGGCCATCGTGAACACGCCGATCCCCCGCTCCGCCACCGGCAT
>NZ_AMPR02000341.1:0-1876 GCF_000307735.3 Cupriavidus sp. HPC(L)
CCGCTGGCCCCGCTGCTGGCGCTGCTGTTCGCCATGCTGCCGGCGCCGGTCCAGGCGGCCTACCGGGTCCAGGTGGAGGCGCCCGAGCCGTTGAAGGACATCCTGGAAGAGCATCTGGACCTGATCCGCTATCGCGAGCGCGCCGACCTGGGCGAGGACCAGATTGCCTACATGATCGAGACGGTCGGCGACCAGGTCCGGGCCTTTGCCGCCACCGAGGGCTGGTTCGATCCGCAGACCACCACCCGCGTCGAGGGCAGCGGCGACAGCCGCGTGATCCACGTGACGGTCGACCCCGGCGCGCGCACGCTGATCCGCGCGGTCGATGTCGATGTGCGCGGGCCCGCCGCCACGCGCTCGCCCGAGCAGGTCGCGGCGATGCGCGAGAAGTGGGGCCTGCCGGTCGGCGAGCCGTTCCGCCAGTCGGACTGGGACAAGGCCAAGGAAGACGCGCTGGTCGAGCTGCAGAGCAACGCCTACTACGGCGCCAGGCTGGCCGCCTCGCAGGCGCGCATCGAGCCCGAGGAACGCTCCGCCGATCTGAGCGCGACCTACGACAGCGGCCCGGCCTACCGCATGGGCGCGCTGACGGTGCGCGGCACCCGCCGCTATCCCGAGCAGATCGTCCACAACGTCAATCCGCTGTACGTCGGCGAACCCTATCGCGTCGAGCGGCTGCTGGAACTGCAGCGGGCGATCCAGAACCAGCCGTATTTCTCCAATGTGCAGGTCGAGCTCGGCGATCCGGTCGCCGACGCCGACGGCAATGGCGAGACGGTGACCGCGCCGGTCAATGTGCGGGTGCGCGAATATCCGACGCACCGCGTGGTCTCGGGCGTCGGCTACAACACCGATACCGGTGCGCAGGTCGAGGGGCGCTACGCCTACTACAACCTGTTCGACCGCGCCTGGATCTTCGATTCGCAGGCCCGCATCGAGCAGAAGCGCCAGTACGCGTTCGCCGAGATCGCGATGCCGCCGGACAGCAAGACCTATCGCAACAGCGTCTACGGCAGCTACGAGCGCACCACCGACATCGAGAACACCGATACCCGGAGCTGGCGCACCGGCGTGCGCCGGTCCCGCACGCGGGAGCGCTACGACACCGTGTTGTCGCTGGATTTCTACTACGACGACCTGCGGCCCTACGATCAGCCGCGGCAGCTGAGCAAGGCGCTGGTGCCGCAATACGCGTGGACGCGGCGCGATGTCGACAACCCGGTGTTCCCGCGCCGCGGCAACATCATCAACACGCAGGTCGGCGCGGCGGTCGAGGGCTTCCTGACCGACCAGACCTTCGTCCGCCTCTACGGCCGCATCCGTCAATACATCCCGGTGCGCACCCGCGACCTGATCGTGGCCCGGCTCGAGCTCGGCGCGGACCTGACCAGCGGCAGCGCCGACAAGATCCCGGCCACGCTGCGCTTCCGCGCCGGCGGCACCGATTCGATCCGCGGCTACGGTTACCAGTCGATCGGCACGCGGCGCGGCGCCAGCGTGCTGCCGGCCAAGTATCTGGCCACGACCAGCCTGGAGTACCAGTACTGGTTCAAGCCCGACTGGGGCGCGGCGATCTTCTGGGACGCCGGCACCGCCACCAACAACCTCGACGGCGTGCGCATCTACCACGGCGTCGGCATCGGCGCGCGCTGGCGCAGCCCGGTCGGCCCGGTCCAGCTCGACGTCGGCTACGGCATCCAGGAGCGGCAATTCCGCCCGCATATCTCGCTGGGAGTGGCATTCTGATGGCGATGCGTCCTTCGTGCCGGCCGGCACCGGTGCATCGGCCGATCGCCTGGATCGCTCCGCTCGCTACCGTCCCCGACGCTTTCCCGAGTCCTGGCGCATGAGCACGCCCGACCTGCCTTCCGTTCCT
>NZ_AMPR02000340.1:0-1921 GCF_000307735.3 Cupriavidus sp. HPC(L)
CACCGCCCGCAAGAACATGGAGCAGCTGATCGAGCTGCGCTGGATTGCGGTGCTGGGGCAGGTCGCCACCATCAGCGTCGTGCATTTCGGCCTCGACGTGCCGCTGCCGGTCAACCAGATGCTGGCGGTGCTGCTCGGGCTGATCGCGTTCAACGCGCTGAGCCTGCTGCGGCTGCGCTTCGTCGTCGCCGAGGTCTCGCAGACCCAGCTGTTCGTCTCGCTGCTGGTCGATATCGGCACGCTGACCGCGCTGCTGTACCTGAGCGGCGGGGCCTCCAATCCCTTTGTCTTTCTCTATCTGCTGCAGGTGATCCTCGGCGCGGTGCTGCTGCAGGCGTGGTCGATCTGGGTCATCGTGGTGGTTACCGCCTCGTGCTTCGCCGGCCTGGCGCTGGTCGGCAAGCCGCTGGCGCTGCCGCCGGACCACGAGCAGGGGCTCGGCAGCCTCTATATCCAGGGCATGCTGATCTGCTTCGTGTTGAACGCGGCGCTGCTGGTGGTCTTCATCACGCGGATCATGCGCAATCTGCGCGCCCGCGACGAGCATCTGGCCGACCTGCGCCAGCGCGCCGCCGAGGAAGAACACATCGTCCGCATGGGCCTGCTGGCCTCGGGGGCGGCGCATGAACTGGGCACGCCGCTGGCCACGCTGGCAGTGATCCTATCCGACTGGCGCCGCATGGAACCGTTCTCGAAGGACCCGGAACTGCTGCAGGAACTCGGCGAGATGCAGACGCAGGTGCAGCGCTGCAAGTCGATCGTCAGCGGCATCCTGCTGTCGGCCGGCGAGGCGCGCGGCGAAGCGCTGACCGAAACCACGGTACGACGCTTCGTCGACGATCTGGTCGCAGAATGGCGCGCAACCCGGCCGGTCGCCGAGTTTTCCTACGACTACCGCTTCGGCCAGGACCTGCCGATCCTGTCGGACTCGGCCATCAAGCAGATGGTCTGCAACGTGCTCGACAACGCGCTGGAGGCCTCGCCGCGCTGGGTCGGCTTCGACGTGCGGCGCGAGGATGATACGCTGGTGCTGTCCGTGCTCGACGAGGGCCCCGGTTTCGCGCCGCAGATGCTCGAGCGCCTGGGCAAGCCGTACCAGTCGAGCAAGGGCCGGCCGGGCGGCGGACTGGGGCTGTTCCTGGTCGTCAATGTCGCCCGCACGCTGGGCGGCAGCGTCGCCGCGCACAACCGTCCGCAGGGCGGCGCGATGGTGACGATGAAGCTGCCGCTGGCGGCAATCACGCTGGAAGAGGAGGCCGAAGATGCTGCCCAATGATCCCGAGCGCGACCCCGCGGCGGCCGACCCACAGCCCTTGGCCGAACCCGAAGCCGGCCGCGTGCTGATGATCGTCGAGGACGACGCCGCCTTCGCCCGCACGCTGCGCCGCTCGTTCGAGAGGCGCGGCTATCAGGTCCTGCATGCGACCAGCCTCGAAGGGATGAACGAACTGCTGAAGGAACATTCGCCGGGCTATGCGGTGGTGGACCTGAAGTTGAAGGGCGAGGCCTCGGGCCTGGCGTGCGTGCAGGCGCTGCACGCGCACGATGCCGACATGCTGATCGTCGTGCTGACCGGCTACGCGAGCATCGCTACCGCGGTCGAGGCGGTCAAGCTCGGCGCCTGCCACTATCTGGCCAAGCCTTCGACCACCGACGACATCGAGGCCGCCTTCGAGCGCGCCACCGGCGACGTGGACGTCGAGGTCACCGGCCGCCCCACCTCGATCAAGACGCTCGAGTGGGAGCACATCCACGAGACGCTGGCCGCGACCGGCTTCAATATCTCCGAAGCGGCGCGCCGGCTCGGCATGCATCGCCGCACGCTGGCGCGCAAGCTGGAGAAGCAGCGGATCAAGTAGTCCGGCCACCTCGCGAACGCGTCGCCTTGGCCGGCGTGCCGGCACGGCCGCGCGCGGTCGCT
>NZ_AMPR02000339.1:0-1975 GCF_000307735.3 Cupriavidus sp. HPC(L)
GGATCGCGAAGACCTGGACTGAGCTGACCGCAGCATTGCCCGGCTCGCACCGCTTGGCCCATGCATGCGGCAGCGAGCGGGCGTGATCGTTATCCATGCGGGGCGATTGCCGGAATGGCGCGTCCATCGACCGCCTGCATCCGCCGGTCGTCCTCGCCCAATCCCTGGAGATTCCCATGTCCCTGACCCGACGCGGCGCCCTCGGCGCCATGCTGGCCGCGCTGATGGCCGGCACCCTGAGCTTCGGTGCCGCCCAGGCACAGGCGCCGGCTCCCTCCTCGGCGCCGGCAGCCTCGGCCGCCGAGCGCGTGCGCTTTGCCACCAGCGCCGGCAGCTTCACCATCGAGGTCTATCCCGACGCTGCGCCCAAGACGGTCGCCAACTTCCTGGAATACGTGAACAGCGGCTTCTACAGCGGCACGATCTTCCACCGCGTGATCAACGGCTTCATGGTGCAGGGTGGCGGCTTCGACCGCGACATGAAGCAGAAGCCGACGCGCGCGCCGATTCCGCTCGAGTCGCAGAATGGCCTGAAGAACAAGGCCGGCACCGTGGCGATGGCCCGCACCGGCGATCCGAACTCCGCCACGGCGCAGTTCTTCATCAATGTGGTAGATAATCCGAGTCTCGACTATCCGCAGCCGGACGGCAACGGCTATGCCGTGTTCGGCAAGGTGGTCGAAGGCATGGACACCGTCGATCGCATCAAGAAGTCGCCGACCACTGCCTACGGCCCCATGCGTAATGTGCCAGCCACGCCGATCGTCATCGAGTCGGCCACCATCGTCAAGTAACAGAGGAAAGCCATGTCCAAGGTCCAGCTGCAAACGAATCACGGCGCCATCGTCATCGAACTCGACGCCGACAAGGCGCCCAAGACGGTGGAGAACTTCCTGTCCTATGTCCGCAAGGGCCACTACGACAACACGATCTTCCACCGCGTCATCAAGAACTTCATGATCCAGGGCGGCGGCTTCGAGCCCGGCATGAAGCAGAAGCCGACCGACGACCCGATCGACAACGAGGCCGGCAACGGTCTGAAGAACGATCGCTACACCGTGGCGATGGCGCGCACCAACGCGCCGCACTCCGCCACCGCGCAGTTCTTCATCAACGTGGTCGACAACGACTTCCTGAATTTCACGTCGCCGACACCGCAGGGCTTCGGCTATGCGGTGTTCGGCAAGGTCGTCGAAGGCACCGATGTGGTCGACAAGATCAAGGGCGTGCGTACCGGCAGCGCCGGCTTCCATCAGGACGTGCCGCTCGAGGACGTCGTGATCGAGAAGGCGGTGGTGCTCGAGTAAACGTGCGCCGAGTCTTCGCGGCACATCGTCCCGCACGGCGCGGGCTGCCTCTTTGCGGCACAGCGCGCGCCATTGACGGCGGCATGCCCTCGCCCATGGAAATCGTTCCGGATCGATGAGCCCCGCCGCCAGCACGCCGGCTGCCTCCGTCCTCGCGGTGGAGGCGCCGGCGTGGTTCATTTCCGACCTGCATCTGACCCCCGGGATGCCGCGCACGCTGGCGGCATTCGAGCGCGTGCTCGAACGCGCCGCCGAACAGGCGCGCACCCTCTTCATCCTCGGCGACTTCTTCGAATTCTGGATCGGCGACGAGGAGAGCGAGGCACCGTTTCCGCGCGCCGTCGCCGCGGCGCTGGCGCGCCTGTCAGCGTGCGGCGTGCCCGTCTATCTGATGCACGGCAATCGTGACTTCCTGCTGGGCCCGCGCTTTGCCCGCGAGGCCGGCGCCACGCTGCTGCCCGACCCGACCGTGATCGACTGCGCCGGCCACCGCGTGGTGCTGACTCACGGCGACATGCTTTGCACCGACGACACGCGCTATATGCGCTTCCGGCACTGGACGCGCAAAGCCTGGATCCAGCGGCTGTTCCTGGCGCTGCCGCTGTCGTGGCGGCTGGGCATCGCGCGCAAGCTGCGCAGCGACAGCGAGGCCGGCCGCCAGCGGCCCG
>NZ_AMPR02000338.1:0-1983 GCF_000307735.3 Cupriavidus sp. HPC(L)
AAAACCCGCTCCGCAGCGAGCGCGGCTCCCGCTCAACTTCCCTGCGTCGACGGACGCGCCGCGTCGGCGGACTCGCGCACCGGATAGGCTGGCGCCTTGTCGACCGGCTGTTCGGCCAGCACCTTGATGCGGCCCAGCGCCGCCTGCATTTCGTTGCCCAGCGCCTGCGGATACTCCGCACGCGGGCCGGCGGGCACGGACAGCGGGTCGAGCCACATCTGCCACGTTACCACGGCGGTGCCCGCATCGGGACCGGGACTTACCTGCAGTCGCCCGCGCGTATGGTTCGACAGCTTGCGGTAGACGTAAGAGTACGGCCCGCGATCGACCAGCACGTCGACCACCGGCGGCCCGCCGTTCTTGCGCTCGGCACGACGGACGGTACCCGGCGAGCCGTCGCCCAGCACCACGCTGCACGAACGCAACGCGCTGTCCCATTTGGCGATCGCACAGTAGTCGCCGGCCTGCGCCCACACCTGCTGCGGCGTGCGATGGATCAGGATCGAACGCTCGACCGGAACCAGTTGGGCATGGGCGGCGGGCGCCATGGTGAGCGTGACCAAGGCCGCCAGCAGCGCGCCGCGAGGACGTCGCCATGCAGGGACGAGGGATGAGTGGTGGTCGGGCATGAGAAAAGGATCGGTCGCAACACGTCATTCCCGCGAACGCGGGAATCCAACGTCTTTAAACGCCACTGGGTCCCCGCCTTCGCGGGGACGACAACGCCGTCGTTCGAAAGCCGCTGGGTCCGCCTTCGCGGGGACGACAACGTGGTCGGCGACAACGCCGTCGTGAAGATGGCGTAGCGTACCGCGGGCGGCGCGCCTTGCCATCACCGAGCCTTCGTAGGACGGGAACTTCCGCCAGCCTGTCAGCTGCCAGCGGTCAGCCCTGGCTGGTTTGCGGCGGTGCGATATCGACCAGCCAGCCGGGCACGATGCGGTCGGGATCGCCGATCGAGGCATTGAGCTGCAGCAGGTGATCAAGCGCCCGGCTGGTCTGCGTGACGTCGCCGCCAGGCACGGCACCCGCCCCGCCGTCGCCATCCAGCAGCGTGTCGCGATGGCTGCGCGCGATGTTCCATAGCGTGTCGCCCGGCGCCACCTGGTGGTAGCCCGCCAGCACCGCGGCCGCGCGACGCGACAGGTTGCGATGCGGGGCCTCCATCGTCGGCGCCGTGGCCCGCCGCTCGGCCAGTACGCGTGGCGCGGCGCCATGCGTGGTCTCGGCCAGGACGCGTGGCGCGGCGCCATGCGTGGTCTCGGCCGATGCCGCGCGATCGCGCCCTGACGCCCTGAACAGGTCGGGCCACTCGTACTCCTTGTTCAGCGTGATCGCATCGATCTCGCTGACGCGGGACTTCGACAGGTCCGGTCCCTTCAGATACCACAGCTGCGCCGGACCGACCTTGCTGCCGTACTGGCCTATCTGCAGGCGGTTGGCGGTATTCGATCCGTAGAAGCGCAGCGGGCCGATATTGGTCGCATCCATCAGCACCGGCGTGACCGGCCACGACCACGTGGCCTGCCCGTCCACATCGGTCAGCCTGCCGTTGGCGAAGTTGGTGCGCAGGATGTTGTGCTTGACGTGGCCGACGCGCAGGCTCGCCATGCCCATCTTCGACAGCCATGGCAGGCCGAAGCGATAGGCGACGCCGCCCTCCAGAATATTGACGCCGTCGCGCGTGCCGACGGTGGTCTTGCCGTCGCGCGAGAACGCGAACGGCGTGGTGCTGCCGCCGACCCACAGCGACTTGATGCCGCCGATATTGAGCCAGAGCGTCATCGAGTTCAGCCCGTCGCGCGAGCGGAACGTGATCTGCCAGCCGTCGATCCGCGTGGTATCCGGCAGGTTGTACTTGCGCAGCTCGCGCGGATCGCGCGAGACGTCGACCTGGCCCGTCGCGGCCGCGTAGGCCCCATGGGCCAGCGCCGCCACGCGCGCGCCGCGCTGCAGCCCACGGCGGATCTGCGCGACGGTCAG
>NZ_AMPR02000337.1:0-1994 GCF_000307735.3 Cupriavidus sp. HPC(L)
CGGCGTCCAGCAGGCCGGCTCCGCACGTGTTCGTATTGCTGCCGGTCGTGCAATAGGTATTGGCCGGGTGCGGGCGCGCGCTGCTCTTGAGCAGCTCCGTCACTTGCGCCGTCGACAGGTTGCCATTGGCCGCCAGCATCAGCGAGGCCACGCCCGACACCATCGGCGCCGCAAAGCTCGTGCCTTGCGAGTTCACCAGCGTGTAGTTGCGCGCCGTCGTTTCGCCATCGTTGCTCAGCGTGCGGATCGTCGACGGCGGGGCCAGGCAGGTGTTGTTCGACACCTTGCTGTTGGCGCAGCCGCCGCCCGGCGCGCTGATCGCGATCTGCGGGCCGACGTTGGCATAGCTGGCGTTTTCGCCGTCGTTGACATGGGCGGTCACCGCGATCACGCCGCGGCAGTCGGCCGGCGCTTCGACCGCGCCGGCGCTGTTGCCGGCGGCGGCCACCACGACGACGCCGCGCGCGGCCAGTTCATCGACGGCCTGCTGCTCGAAGGTGCTGCAGCTGCCGGCGCCGAGGCTGATATTGACCACGCGTGCCGGCGTCGGGTTGTTCGGCACGTTCGGCACCGGCAGGCCGCCGGCCCAGCGCATCGCGTCGACGGTATCGGACAGCAGCGCGCCGCAGCGGCCGGAGACGCGCAGCGGCTGGATGCGGGCGCTCCAGTCGACCCCGGCGACGTCCTGGCCGTTGTTGGTCACCGCACCCAGCACGCTGGCGACGCGGGTGCCATGCCAGGTGCTGGGCCGCAGGTTCGGCGCGGCCGGCATGCCGGGACAGGCAAAGCCCTGCGGCACGAAGTCGCCGGCGTCGGTCGGATCGCCGTCGCGGCCGTCGCCGTCCTGCGAAAACTGCGGATCGGCGATGAAGTCATAGCCGGCGACCAGCCGCGCGGCCAGGTCCGGATGCCGCAGCACGCCGGTATCGACCACCGCGATCACCAGGTTTTCATTGCCGCGCGAACGGTCCCAGGCCGCGGGCAGATTCGCGGCACCGGGCACCAGTGAAGGCGAGCCCAGATAGGGCTGGTTGATGGCGAATTCGGGATCGTTGGGGACCGTGTCGTGCGGCCGCAGCCAGCGGTCCGGCACCGCGTCGGCGACGCGCGGATCCTGGCGCAGCTGCGCGGCCACCGCCTCGGGATCGGCGCCCTTGCCGGCCGGCACGCCGAGCAGCGCCAGGTTGCCGCCCATCTGCCGCTTGACGGTCAGCCCGATGCCGGTCTGCTCGGCCACCTTGCGCACCTGTTCGGCGGCGGCCTCGGCCGGCATCAGCGCGCTGCCGGCCGGGGCATCCTTCCAGCGGACGATGATGTTGCCGCTGTAGACCGGTGCCGGACGGGCGTCCGGATTCGGGGCGGCCATCGCGGCCGAGGGGGGCAGCAGGGCGCCTGCCGCGACGGCGGCGGCCAGGACCAGACGCAGGGCGACGGGCGGAATCGAACGCGGCATGAACACCTCCGGGAAGGGCGAAGCCGGGGTGCAGCGGCCGGCGCTCGCGAGCATGTGGCTAAACGATAGTCACGGGAATGCGGTCGGGCAATCGGCGGCCGTCCGACAGCGCACGCTATCGGGGTGACGTTCGGGGCGGTTCGCTTGCCTCGATCCGCTTCTCGATCGGTTAACGGCCGCCGGCGCTGCGTCTTCAGTCGGCCGGCATGTCGCGCCCGGTCGGCTTGGGCCGGCTGGGCGTCAGGCGGCGGTCCGCCTCTGCCGCCTCGATCCGCGGCAGCGCGCGCAGCGTGGTGACCGCCTGCTCGATGGTGGCCTCCGGCGATGGCGAGATCGCGGTGACCAGCCAGGTGCCGCCCGACATCGGCCGCTTGACGACGAAGCGGATCGGTCCCTTGGCCTGGGCCAGCAGTTCGCCGGCCTGCAGCGAGGTATCGACGGCCGGCGGCGTGAAGCGCACCAGGATGTCGCCGACCGCGCGGTCGTCGGTGATGCTGCCCGGCGGCGGGACGGCCGGCTTCGAGCTGCAGGCGGCGGCCAG
>NZ_AMPR02000336.1:0-2015 GCF_000307735.3 Cupriavidus sp. HPC(L)
TGATGACGATGGTGACGGGACGGGACGGGCGCATGGTCACTCCTTCGCGGATCGGCAATCGTGCGGGGTGACGATGCAAACGCCATGCCACGGCTGATCGGCCGCCGAGCCTGTTCGCCGCCGTGCTGTCAGCCCATGCCGCTAGGCCGGCCCCATCTCCAGACCGGCGAACAGATCGGCCAGCGTCGGCACCGACCGCGCCGGCCAGATCACCGACAAGTCGAAGGTCGGCAGCGCGGCGCCGTCGCGGACCTCGCAGAAGCGCACGCCGCGGAAGTTCATCGATCGGATCCAGCTCGGCAACAGCGCCACGCCGCAGCCGCCGGCGACGCAGGCCAGCACCGTCAGCGTCCGGTTGGCCTCCTGCGCGACGTGGGCCTCGTGGCCCGCCTTGCGCATCGCGTCGAGGATGCCGGCATGGAAGGCCGGCAGCTGCGACTGCGGATACATCACCAGGCCGGCGTCGGCGATCTGCGCGAGCGACACCTTGCCATCCGGCCCGGGTTCCAGCTCGTCCGGGATTGCCGCGACGAGCCGGTCGCGCAGCAGCGGACGCTCGCGCATGCGGCCGCCGACCGCCACCGGCGTATGCATCAGGCCGATATCGATCGCACCGGTGCGCAGCGCCTCGGCCTGCTCGGCATTGCTCATCTCGCGCAGGATCACGCGCACGCCCGGCGCGCGCCGGCGCAGCTCGCGCAGCGCGCGCGGCAGCGTATCGAACAGCGCCGACGAGACCAGGCCGATCGTCAATTGCCCCGCGCTGCCGCGCCCGATCTCCTGCGCGCGCCTTGCCGCCGCGTCGATGCGTTCGACGCTGGTACGCACATCGTCGAGGATCGCCAGCGCCGCCGGGGTCGGCTGGGCGCCGCGGCGCGAGCGCTCGAACAGGCGGACGCCAAGATCCTTCTCCATGCGGGCCAGCGCGGTGCTCAATGCTGGCTGCGCGATGCCGAGCCAGTCGGCGGCGCGGCTGACGCTGCCATGGTCGATCACCGCCAGGAAGTAGCGCAGATGGCGAGTTTCCATACTGAAACGATATGAATAAACAGATTCTGGATAATGGAAAACTATACCCGCCGTCCCTAGAATCCGTCCGAACTTCGTTTCCCGATTTCATCTACTTTCCGTTCGGAGCCGCGTCTTGTCCCAGCCCTCGCCAACCTCGCCAACCGCTTCGCCAATACCTGCCGTCGACTCGCATGCGCATGTGTTCGAGCACGGCCTTGCGTTGGCGGTGAACCGGCGCTACGCGCCGGACCACGACGCGCTGCTGGGCGACTACCTGGCGCAGCTCGACGCGCATGGGCTGAGCCACGGCGTGCTGGTGCAACCGAGCTTTCTCGGCACCGACAACCGCTACCTGCTGGCAGCGCTGCGTGCCGAACCGGCCAGGGTGCGCGGCGTGGCCGTGGTGGATCCCGCCGCCGACGACGCCGAACTGGACGCGATGGCCGCCGCCGGCGTGGTCGGCATCCGGCTGAACCTGATCGGCCTGCCGGCGCCGGATCTCGGCTCCGCGCCGTGGCGAGGCCTGCTCGAACGCATTCATGCGCGAGGCTGGCACGTCGAACTGCATCTGCCCGCGGCGCACCTGCAGCAGGTCATGCCGGCGCTGCTGGCGGCCGGCTGCCGCATCGTCGTCGATCACTTCGGCCGGCCCGATCCGGCGCTCGGCATGGCCGATCCCGGCTTCGACGATCTGCTGCGCCACGCCGACAGCGGCCGGGTCTGGGTCAAGCTGTCCGGCGCCTATCGCAACTGGGCCCATGCGCAATGCGCGCAGGCGGGGCGGCTGGCGGCGCGGCGGCTGCTCGAGGCCTTTACCGCCGAACGCCTGCTGTGGGGCAGCGACTGGCCTCATACCCAACATCGTCACGTGGCCTACGGGGCGACCCGGCAATGGCTGGACGACTGGATCGACGATGCCGCGCAGCGCCGGCAATTGCTCGGCGATACCGCGCTGCACCTATTTCAATTCCAAGGAGACTTCGCATGATGTTGCCCGTCCTGTT
>NZ_AMPR02000335.1:0-26623 GCF_000307735.3 Cupriavidus sp. HPC(L)
GCATCCGTACAAGGCCAGCACGGCGCGGTAATGCGCCCTTCTCCGGCGCCCTTCTCCGACACCAACACCAGAGTCCCGACGTGACCTACACCCTCTCCCAACTGAACGCGATGCCGTCCGCCGAATTCGTGCAGGCCCTCGGCGGCATCTATGAACACTCGCCCTGGGTCGCCGCGAGCGCCGCCGAGCAGCGTCCCTTCGCCGATCGCCAGGCGCTGGCTGCGGCAATGCAGGCGGCCGTCGACCAGGCCGGCGAAGCGGCCCAGCTCAAGCTGGTGCGCGCCCACCCGGAGCTCGCGGGCAAGGCCGCGGTGCGCGGCGAGCTGACCGAAGAATCGACGCGCGAGCAGAGCGGCGCCGGACTGAATCAATGCACGCCCGAGCAATTCGAACGGCTGCAGGCATTGAATGCGCGCTACAACGAGAAATTCGGCTTTCCGTTCATTCTCGCGGTACGTGGCTACGATCGCGCCGGCATCATCGACGAGTTCGCAAGACGCATCGAGAATTCGCCGGCCGATGAGTTGCAAACTTGCATCAATCAGATCCATCGCATTGCCCAGTTCCGTCTCGACGACTTAGTATCCGGCTGAGTCGAAATTCCCCTCGCATGGAACCCATGCATGGAGCAAGACCGCACATCGGGCAAGGCCTCGGCAAGTCACCGCCGGCGCCCTGCCCGATGACACGATGAACGGCGCCCGAAGCCAGCGCCGTCCGCCGCCGGCACCCTCGCCACCGATGCCGCCGGTACATACCAAAAAGAGAACCCGTCAGGGACCCAGTACACAACGTTCCAACAGGATCAAACCACGGAGGTCTTTCATGCAGAAGCAGTTCAAGTTGGCGGCACTGGCCGCGGCCCTTTTCAGCGGCGCGGCCATGGCGCAATCGAGCGTCACGCTCTACGGCCAGGTCGACATGTTCGTCGGCGCGGTCAAGAGCCCGGGCACCGGCGAGCGCGCCTGGGTCGCCAATTCGGGTGGCATGCAAACGTCGTACTGGGGTATCAAGGGCGCCGAGGATCTGGGCAACGGCCTCAAGGCGATCTTCGACCTGAACGGTTTCTATCGCACCGATAACGGCCGCACCGGCCGCTTCGACGGCGATGCGATGTTCAGCCGCAATGCGTATGTCGGCCTGCAGAGCGACCGCGCCGGTACGCTCAAGCTCGGCCGCAACACCACGCCGTATTTCATCTCGACCATCCTGTTCAACCCGCTGGTCGATTCGTACGTGTTCTCGCCGGCGATCTTCCACACCTATTTCACGGCCACCAATGGCACGGTGTTCGATCCGGGCATCATCGGCGATTCGGGCTGGAGCAATTCGCTGGTCTATTCGACGCCGACCTTCGGCGGCCTGACCGCCAACCTGATCTACTCGTTCGGCGAACAGGCGGGCTCGACCGGCCGCAACAAGTGGGGCGGCAACCTGATGTACTTCAACGGCCCGCTGGCCGCGACCGTCGCCTTCCAGCAAGTCAAGTTCAACAACGTGCCGGGCGATGCGACGTCGCCCGCCACGCTGGCCGGCTTCGACAAGCAGAACGCGGTGCTGGCCGGCCTGTCGTACGACTTCAAGGTGGTCAAGCTGTTCGCCCAGGGTCAGTACATCAAGAGCGACGTGACCAATGCCACCGGCGACATCAAGCACACCAGCGGCCAGATCGGTGCCTCGGTGCCCATCGGCGCCGGCAGCCTGCTCGCTTCGTATGGCTATGCGAAGGCCGAGAACAATGTCGACGACTTCAAGCGCAACACGTTCGCGATCGCCTACGACTACAACCTGTCGAAGCGCACCGATGTGTATGCCGCCTACTTCTACGACAAGATCACCGGCGCGGAGCACGGCGATTCGTTCGGTGTGGGCATTCGGCACAAGTTCTGATCGGGATTGCCTTCGGGCCTGAACGGCCCGAACGGCCTGAACGGCCCCAAGGACCCTGTCGCCTTGCCCTCTCCCCAGGCCCCTCTCCCGCGAGCGGGAGAGGGGCGAAGACCAGCAGCGTGTCACGGGTCTGTGGGTGTCTCTCTCCCGCAAGCGGGAGAGGGCTAGGAAGAGGGCAACAGCGCTCCCACGCTGCGGCGCAATGCCGCAGCATCGCATCATTTCCTCCCTTCCCCGCTGCATCGCAGCACCGTTCCCCTGCTCCCGCGCGGGAATGAACGACTTCGCCTCATAGGCTCATTCAATTGGCACGGCCCAGGACGAATGCCTACATTGAACGTCCAGACCACGATTAGCCAAACGAGAGAGGTGACTCATGCGGCGATACGCAAAGACCCGGTCGGAGTTGATGGCTATCCTCAACCAGTGCCTCGATAACAATCCGGAATGCGGCGAGTGCGAATTGCATGCGGTACGCGTGCACCAGCCCGACCATACGGGATGCAATTGGAGCGCCGAGGTGGACTTCCCCCGTGCGGCCGAAGACAGCGTGTCGATGCAATTGCGTGCGGCGAAGTCGATCATCGTCGACATGCGCCAGCAGTACAACGTATTGCAATAGCGCCGCCTTCAGCCAATACGCTGCTCCGCAGCACAGCACCGCAGCATGAAATCACGAGCACCGAACATTGAGCAAAGCCGACGAACGCCAACGCGACCGAATGTCGCAATGAAAAAAGCCGGGCACGCAGCCCGGCTTTTATTTTGCGGCCAGCGCGAGCCTCCGCTCAGCGCAGCGCGCCCGACTCCGCTACCGCCACCGCCGTCATATTGACGATCCGGCGCGTGGTCGCCTGCGGATTCAGGATGTGCACCGGCTTGGCGGCGCCCAGCAGGATCGGGCCCACCGTCACGCCCTGGCCGCCGGTGATCTTCAGCAGATTGAACGCGATATTGGCCGCGTCCAGCGTCGGCATCACCAGCAGATTGGCAGAGCCGGCCAGCTTGGTGCCCGGCAGGAAATGTCGGCGCACGTCTTCGACCAGCGCGGCATCGCCCTGCATCTCGCCCTCGACTTCGAGCTCGGGCGCGATCTGGCTCAGGATCTCCTGCGCCGCGCGCATCTTGCGCGCCGAGGCGCGGTTCGACGAGCCGAACATCGAATGCGACAGCAGCGCGACCTTCGGCGTCAGGCCGAAGCGGCGGATCTCTTCGGCCGCCAGTTGCGTGATCGCGGCCAGTTCGTCGGCGGTCGGGTCCTCGTTGACGAAGGTGTCCGTGATGAACAGCGTGTACTTCTCCAGCATCAGCGCGTTCATCGCCGCCAGCACCTTGGCGCCGGGCTTCAGGCCGATCACGTCGCGCACATGCTCCAGATGCGCCTCGAATCGGCCCACGGTGCCGCACAGCAGCGCATCGGCATCGCCCATGTGCATCAGCATCGTGCCGATCAGGGTGTTGGAGCGGCGCAGCGCGACCTTCGCCATGTCGGGCGTCACGCCATCGCGTCCGCGCAGCGCGTGATAGGCCTCGTGATAGGCGCGATAGCGCGGATCGTCCTCGGGATTGACCAGCTCGAAATCGACGCCCGGCTTCAGCCGCAGGCCGGCCTTGTCGATGCGCATCTGGATCACGTGCGGACGGCCGATCAGGATCGGGCGCGCCAGCCCTTCGTCGACCACGGTCTGCACCGCGCGCAGCACGCGCTCTTCCTCGCCCTCGGCATAGGCCACGCGCTTGGGCGCGGCCTTGGCGGCCGAGAACACCGGCTTCATGATCAGGCCGGTGTGGTAAACGTATTGGGTCAGCTGCTGGCGATAGGCCTCGAGGTCCTGGATCGGACGCGTGGCCACGCCCGATTCCATCGCCGCGCGCGCGACCGCCGGCGCGATCTTCTCGATCAGGCGCTGGTCGAACGGCGTCGGGATGATGTAGTCGGGGCCGAACTTCAGTTCCTTGCCGGCATAGGCGGCGGCCACCGCATCGTTGGTCTCGGCCTCGGCCAGCTCGGCGATCGCCTTGACGCAGGCCAGCTTCATTTCCTCGGTGATCTTGGTCGCGCCGCAATCGAGTGCGCCGCGGAAGATGTACGGGAAGCAGAGGACGTTGTTGACCTGGTTCGGATAGTCCGAACGGCCGGTCGCGATGATGCAGTCGGGGCGCGCGGCCTTGGCCACTTCCGGACGGATCTCCGGCTCGGGATTGGCCAGCGCCAGGATGATCGGCTTGTCGGCCATCGTCTTGACCATCTCGGCGGTCAGCACGCCGGCGGTCGAGCAGCCGAGGAACACGTCGGCGCCCTCGACGATATCGGCCAGCGTGCGGGCCGACGTGTCCTGCGCATAGCGCGCCTTGTTGGCCTCCATGTTGGCGTCGCGGCCGACGAAGATCACCCCCTTCGAATCGACCACGTAGATGTTCTCGCGCTTGACGCCCAGGCTCACCATCGTGTCCAGGCAGGCGATCGCCGCCGCGCCCGCGCCCGACACCGCCATCTTGACGTTGGCGATGTCCTTGCCGACCACCTTCAGGCCATTGAGCAGCGCCGCCGCCGAGATGATCGCGGTGCCGTGCTGGTCGTCGTGGAAGACCGGGATGTTCATCCGCTCGCGCAGCTTCTTCTCGATGTAGAAGCACTCGGGCGCCTTGATGTCCTCGAGGTTGACGCCGCCCAGCGTGGGTTCCAGCGCGGCGACGATCTCGACGATCTGATCCGGGTCGCGCGCGTCGAGCTCGATGTCGAACACGTCGATGCCGGCGAACTTCTTGAACAGGCAGCCCTTGCCTTCCATCACCGGCTTGCCGGCCAGCGGGCCGATGTCGCCCAGGCCCAGCACCGCGGTGCCGTTGGTGACCACCGCCACCAGATTGCCGCGCGAGGTGTACTCGGCCGCCATGCCCGGGTCCTTGGCGATCTCCTCGCAGGCATAGGCCACGCCCGGCGAATAGGCCAGCGACAGGTCGCGCTGGTTGGACAGCGCCTTGGTCGCAGTCACCTGGATCTTGCCCTTGGTCGGGCTGCGGTGATATTCCAGCGCGGCGAGGCGCAGTTGCGCTTCAGGACTATTGGGGGCGTGTTGCGGTGCGTCACCGCTGGTCTTGCTGCTCATGTCGCTCGTCCGGAAAGAGGCCCAACATGGCGCCGTACGATGCCGGTCGATACCGGTCGAACCGCCAGGGCCGAAAAAATCGAGCAGCTATTCTAGCCCAGCCGCCGTGCGCGAGTCGCCCCGATCGCGCCCCGGAAGGCCGCAAACACGGGGATTTTGCGGTTAAAGAGCTTTTACCGGAATAGCGTCAATGGCGCGGATCGGGTGCGAATGGGTGCGAATGGGTGCGAGTGCGCCCTGGGCGATCCACCGGTAAAACAAAACGCCGGCATGCAGCGTTGGCAATGCATACCGGCGTCGATGTATTTCTCGCTGTTGCCGTTATCTGGCGTTCTTGTCGACCTCCAGCGTCACGCGCCGCGGCCGGCCACTTTCCATCGGAAATTCCGCGAAGGCGCTGCGCACCAGATAGGGCATCAGCCCGGGCATCGTGCTGCCTTCGCTCAGGTTCTGCGCGGTCACCTGGTAGACGCGCTTGTTGCCGGTGGCCTCGCGGATAAAGACGCGCAGGCTCGCCAGCGTGGCCGGGACGTCGCGGATCACCGTCTGTGGCGGCCAGTAGCCCGGGCCCCAGCCCCACGGCCCCCACGGGCGGTAATAGCCGTACGGGCCCCAGTACGGCCCCCACGGATACCAGGGATCGGGATAGTAGGTCTCGTGCACGCGCACCAGGCGCGGATCCGAATCGAAATCGAAGCTGACCAGATAGCGCGCCCGCGACCGCGGCACCTGCGTGAAGCCGTGGCCAGACAGCGCGTCGGCGATCCAGTTCTGATAGGTGGCGCGGTCCAGCTGGCCCTGCTGCTCCTGCCCCTTTTCGGCGTCGAACGCGTAGGTGCGGGGCGGATCGTTCTGCCAGCCGGGCTGGCGGAACGCCGTCACGTCGGTGGTCACGGTGCTGGCGCAGCCGGACAGCAGCAAGGCGCCGAGCATCGCGGCCCCGGCCCATCCGGACCAGCTGGCGGTCCGCCCCCTTTCCTGACCGCGACGGCTCACGGTGCTCAGCCATTGGCCCGTCCGTGCACAGGCCTTTCGCCATTGCCACATGATGTTCTTCCTTCTGTTCATGGTCTCGCCGACAGGGCTCCACCGGACCGTGCGCCGGTGGTGGGCGTGGGGGCGGTCGGCGGGCCGCCCTCTCGTTGCATCAGACCGGCGGCGTGCGCCGGAATTCCCTTGGCGCCATGCGGCCATGCCGTGCTTGGCTACAATGGATTACCCGGCGCCCGGCGCGCCCGACTCATCGCCTTCCAGGACAGGACCATCCATGCTCCGCACCGATACCCCCGTCACCGTCCACCGCAACGACTATACCCCGCCCGCCTTCGCCATCGAACACGTCGACCTGGTGTTCGAGCTCGATCCGCAGCGCACCGTGGTGACCAGCACGCTGCGCTTTGCCCGCCGCCAGGCCGGCGCGCCGCTGGTGCTGGCCGGCGAAGCGCTCGAGCTGGCGAGCGTCAGTCTCGATGGCCAGCCATTCGGCGACTATCGCCTCGACGATGACAGCCTGACGCTGAACGGGCTGCCCGAGCATGGCACGCTGCAGATCGTCAGCGCCTGCCAGCCGGAAGCCAATACCACGCTATCGGGACTGTACGTCTCCAACGGCAACTTCTTCACGCAGTGCGAGGCCGAGGGCTTTCGCCGCATCACCTATTTTCTCGACCGTCCCGACGTGATGGCGACCTACCGCGTCACGCTGCGCGCGGACAAGGCCGCCTATCCGGTGCTGCTGTCCAACGGCAATCTGATCGGTGAACAGCAACTGGACGGCGGCCGCCACGAGGCCGTGTGGGAAGACCCGTTCCCCAAGCCCTCCTATCTGTTCGCGATCGTCGCCGGCAAGCTGCAATGCATCGAGCAGCGCATCACCACCGGCTCGGGCAAGGAAAAACTGCTGCAGGTCTGGGTCGAGCCGCAAGACCTGGACAAGACGCAGCACGCGATGGATTCGCTGATCCATTCGATCCGCTGGGACGAACGGCGCTTCGGACTGGAACTGGATCTGGACCGCTTCATGATCGTCGCCGTCGGCGACTTCAACATGGGCGCGATGGAAAACAAGGGCCTGAACATCTTCAACACCAAGTACGTGCTGGCCAATGCGGCCACCGCGACCGACACCGACTTCTTCAATATCGAATCGGTGGTCGGCCACGAGTACTTCCACAACTGGACCGGCAATCGCGTGACCTGCCGCGACTGGTTCCAGCTGTCGCTGAAGGAAGGGCTGACGGTGTTCCGCGACCAGGAGTTCTCCGCCGACATGATGGCCGAGCAAGGCGCCGACGACGGCTCGGCGCGCGCCGTCAAGCGCATCGAGGACGTGCGCGTGCTGCGGCAGGTGCAGTTCCCCGAGGATGCCGGGCCGATGGCGCATCCGGTGCGGCCCGACAGCTACGAGGAGATCAACAACTTCTACACCGTGACGGTGTACGAGAAAGGCGCCGAGGTCGTGCGCATGTACCAGACCCTGCTGGGCCGCGAGGGCTTCCGCAAGGGCATGGACCTGTATTTCCAGCGGCACGACGGCCAGGCGGTGACCTGCGACGACTTCCTCGCCGCGATGGCCGACGCCAACGGCCGCGATCTGACCCAGTTCGGGCGCTGGTACAGCCAGGCCGGCACGCCGGTGGTCGGCGTGCATACGGAATGGGACGCCGGCGAGGGCAGGCTGACGCTGACGCTGACGCAGCAATGCCCCAAGGTCGGCATCGAGACCCAGCCCGGCACCCCGGAGAAGCTCCCCTTCCATATCCCGTTCGCGGTCGGGCTGATCGGCGCCGACGGCAAGGACTTGCCGCTGCAGCTCGAGGGCGAGGCCGCCGCCGGCGACACCACGCGCGTGCTGAACTTCACCGAAGCGCGGCAGACCTTCCGCTTCGTCAACCTGCCCAAGGGCCCGCGCGCGCCGTTGCCTTCGCTGCTGCGCAACTTCTCGGCGCCGGTGATTGTCGATGTCGACTACAGCGACGACGAGCTGACCTTCCTGCTCGCGCACGACAGCGATCCGTTCAACCGCTGGGAAGCGGGCCAGCGGCTGGCGACGCGCGCGCTGCTGAAGCTGGTCGCCGACGTGCAGGCCGGGCGCGAGCTCGAGCTGGACCACGCGCTGATCGGCGCGTTCCGCTCGGTGCTGACCGACACCTCGCTGAGCCCCGCCTTCCGCGAGCAGGCGCTGATGCTGCCGGCCGAGGCCTATCTGGCCGAGCGCATGGGCGTGGCAGATCCCGCGGCGATCCATCGCGCGCGGCAATTCATGCGCGCCGGTCTCGCCCGCACGCTGCAGAGCGACTGGCTGGGCGCCTACGAAAGCAACGCGACCACCGGCCCGTATCGCCCCGATCCGGAATCGGCAGGCAAGCGCGCGCTGCGCAATCTCGCGCTCGGGTATCTGGTCGAAGTCGGCGACGATGCGATGTATGCGCTGGCCGGCGAGCAGTATCAGCAGGCCGACAACATGACCGACCGCTTCGCCGCGCTGACGGCCCTGGTCAACAGCTTCGCGCCGGGCCGCGAGGCGGCGCTGGCCGACTTCTACCAGCGCTTCGAGCACGATCCGCTGGTGGTCGACAAATGGTTCTCGCTGCAGGGCATGCAGCGTGGCGAAGTCGGCCCGCATGCGGGCAAGCGCACCATCGACACGGTCCGGGCGCTGATGCAGCATCCGGCCTTCACGCTGCGCAACCCCAATCGCGCACGGGCGCTGATCTTCAGCTTCTGCTCTGGCAACCCCGCGCAGTTCCATGCCGAGGACGGCTCGGGCTACGAATTCTGGGCCGAACAGGTGCTGGCGCTCGACGCGATCAATCCGCAGGTGGCGGCGCGGCTGGCGCGCGCACTGGACCGCTGGCAGAAATACGCGCTGCCGCTGCGCGACAGGATGCGCGCCGCGCTGGAACGGGTGGCCGCGGCCGACAAGCTGTCGCGCGACGTGCGCGAGATCGTCGGCAAGGCACTGTCGACGTGAGGCGGCTGGTCGGCCGCGGGTCGGGATGACGGTCGGCTGCCGATTGGGTGCGCTAGCCAACCAGCGATCGCGGTCCAGGCCCGCCGGCTTCGGTGGGCCGCCCGCCCCGGCCTGTAGAATGGCGGCCATTCAAGGAGGAAACCCATGACTCGCATCAGCCTGACCCGCTATCTGGTCGAGGAACAACGCCAGCACAACACCATCCAGCCCGAGCTGCGGCTGCTGATCGAGGTGGTCGCGCGCGCGTGCAAGGCCATCTCCAATGCCGTCAGCAAGGGCGCGCTCGCCGGCGTGCTCGGCTCGGCCGGCACCGGCAACGTGCAGGGCGAAACCCAGCAGAAGCTGGACGTGATCGCCAACGAAGTGCTGCTCGACGCCAACGAATGGGGCGGCCACCTGGCCGCGATGGCGTCGGAGGAAATGGACTCGTTCTACGAGATCCCGAACCGTTATCCGAAGGGCGAATACCTGCTGCTGTTCGATCCGCTCGATGGCTCGTCGAACATCGACGTCAACGTGTCGATCGGCACGATCTTCTCGGTGCTGCATATGCCCAAGCCGGGCCAGACCGTCACCGAGTCCGACTTCATGCAACCGGGCACGCAACAGGTCGCGGCCGGCTACGCGGTGTACGGCCCGCAGACCACGCTGGTGCTGACCGTCGGCAACGGCGTCCATATGTTCACGCTGGACCGCGAGGCAGGCAGCTTCGTGCTGACGCAGTCGGATGTCAGGATTCCCGAGGACACCAAGGAATTCGCGATCAATATGTCCAACATGCGGCATTGGGCCCCGCCCGTGCGCCGCTACATCGACGAATGCCTGGCCGGCGAGGAAGGCCCGCGCGGCAAGAACTTCAACATGCGCTGGATCGCCTCGATGGTCGCCGACGTGCACCGTATCCTGACGCGCGGCGGCATCTTCATGTATCCGTGGGACAAGCGCGAGCCGGAGAAGCCGGGCAAGCTGCGGTTGATGTACGAGGCCAACCCGATGGCGATGCTGGTCGAACAGGCCGGCGGCGCGGCCACCAACGGCCATCAGCGCATTCTCGAGGTCCAGCCGGAAAAGCTGCACCAGCGGGTGTCGGTGATCCTGGGCTCCAAGAACGAGGTCGAGCGCGTGACGCGCTACCACCAGGAAGCGCAAGCGGGCAGCTGATACGCCTGCTTGCACGCGGGCCGGTCTTCGACAGAGGCCGGTCTCGCGGGGCCTGCATCGACGTGCATGGTGCCCGCCGACAGGGAGCCGACCGCATTGCCGGTGGCTCCTTTTTCTTTTCGCAGCGGAAATCAGAATCCGCTCATTTCCTCCGCCTCGTAGAGTCCCTACCCTGCTGTTTTCTCCACGGAGCAAGGAAACCGCGATGGCCCCCCTCTCGGATGCCGGCGCCCGCTACGCCATCACCCCACCGATCAACCCGCCCGTCACCGCCACCACGCCGGCAAACCCGCCGTGCGGCGAGGCCCCGCTGGAACGCACGGCAGTGCAGGCCCTCGCCATCCGGCTGCACGAGACGCTCGATGTCGCGCTGCATTACGGGCTGAGCGACGGCATCGACCTGCATGTCTGCGATCTGCGCCAGCTGGCGAACTGGGGCGTGCCGATCAGCGCGCAGGAGCGCGAGCTGTACTTCTACCCTTGGACGATCGATGCGTCGGACCCGGTCTTTCCTGTCACGCTGGCACGATTGCGCGAATTCACCGCCGCGATCGACGGCCTGCTGACCGCCTTGGCGCGCCCGGACGAGGCCATGCCCGCCCATCCCGCCTCGCCCACCGGGCGCACCTTCGGCTGACCGGCACCGGCACGGTCATCAAAAAAGTGCGCCGAGGGGCTTCACAGCCGCCGGATCCACTGCTATTATTGCGGGCTCTATCCGGTTCCAAACCGGTAGTGTTGCCGAAGTAGCTCAGTCGGTAGAGCAGCTCATTCGTAATGAGAAGGTCGGGGGTTCGATTCCTCTCTTCGGCACCAGGTTTCAAAGAAATGCCCTTGGATTTTCCAAGGGCATTTTTGTTTGGCGCCCCACCCTTACGCCCCAGGCCAAGGCTCCGTCCGACGGCCGGTCGCTTTCCCGCTCTACCTTTCAGAATCCGCTCAGCGCCCACCGCGCCGACGCTGGATAAGCTCGAACCTCCTCCACCCACTCGAGCTCGCCATGAATCCGATCGCGTTGCACCGGCAGTCGCAGTCATTCGGCCCTGCGTCCATTCCCGAAACTCCGCTCGAACGAAAGCTCGCGCCAACGCCCAGGCACAGCGCGGAAAACAACGACACGCCGACTTGCACCGAAGTCCGCGCAATGGCGATGCGGCTGGACCAGGCCATTGGCAGCGCCGGCTCGAACGATCCCGATGCGTTCGTCACGCTATGCCTTGCCGACCTGCGGCAAATGGACCGCTGGGGCGTCACGATCCACGGCGAAACGCTCTGGAGCTATTTCGATCTGGGCTCGATCGACGACGTGGAGCCGCGCTATCCGGTAACGTTGGACGAAGCGCGTTTATTGCGTCGCGCTCTTGTGGCCATCGCCGACCGCGATTGTCCGTCAGCTACTCGGAATTGGCGTTGGCGGCCGATGGTCTGAAAGTCGGCCAACGCATGGACGACTAAGCCTTTCCGGCCACAACTTAGCCCAATGGTGCGGCGCCGCTTTTTCATTCCCGCACCACCCCGATCCCTTCGCCGACCAGCCGCAATTCGACCTTCGGCATATCTTCCATCACGCGCATGGTCTTCTGACCGATCGTCACGCTGACGCCGCCATGCACGCGCTTGCCGACCACCACGGCGGCGTCCGGGCGTGGATGCAGTTGCTCGGCGAGCTTGGCCAGATGGGCGTCGGTGTCCAGCATGTCCCGCGTGTATTTGAACAGCGTGGCGCGCGCCTTCTCGCGCAGTTCCGGCGTGGCGCGCTCGGGATTCTTGGCGAAGAACGTCATCAGTTGCTGGATCTTGGCCTGCTCCTGTTCCTGCCGGCGCTTGTCCGCCTCCAGCGCCGCCTTCTCGGCGTCCGCATAGGGGTTCAGTCCGACATGGATGGCGGTGGCGGTGCCTGCCGGCGCGCCTAGCGTGCCGGTACGGACCGCATGCCAGGCGCGCGAGCGGCCGCCGGTGATATTGCCGCTGCCGATGGCCGGGTCGCCCGCGGTGATGACCTCGCCTGCAGCAACATCGCTCTGGCGAATGGCGCTGTCGGCGGTGACCGTGGTGCCCGCCTCGACCACGGCGTTCTCGATGAAGCGCGCATGCACCGATCCCTTGCACTGGATCCGCGCGATCGCGCTCGCCGGATCGTGCGGCCCTTCGGACTTGCCGATGATGCCGCCGCTGACGACCACATTGCCGCCGGCCTCGACATGGGCAGCCTCGATGGTGCCGCCGACGATCACGTCGCCGCCGACACGCACCGACATGCCGGTCTTGATGTCGCCGTTGACACGCAGCGTGCCCTCGAACGCGATATTGCCGGAGTGCATGTCGACCGCATCGACCGCGACGACCGGATTGACGCTGACGCCGCGCGCGCGCACCGATGGCAGACCCGCGACGGTCGCCACCAGCAGATTCGGATCGTGCGCATCCGGGCCGACGCCAGTCAGGCGATCGGAGAACGGCGTGTCGGCAACCTCCGGTGCCGGCAGCACGCGGCCGAACACGTCCTGACCCGCGGTACCCTGCACCGCGGGGACCCGCCGCATCAGATGCGTGCCGGGCTGCACCAGTAGCAGGTTGCCGAGGTCTCGCAGATCGATCCGGGCGTGATCATCCTCGGCGCCGCCGCGGCGCGGCTCCAGCAGATTGACGAAGCGGGCCGGCGTGCCTCGCGTCGGCGCCGTGCCGTGCACGATCGGCAGGTCGTCGCAACGTCCCGCGGCGAAGGCTTCGGCCAATGCCGGCTCGTCGACGGGCAGCTTGATGCCGCGCCCCGCGAGCACGATGCGTACATCGTCGGGCTGCACCGCACGTCCGCCTTCGGGCGGCCACAGCGTCAGCCGCACGGTCAGCGAGTCGGCATCGATATCGATCTCGAAATAGCCGTCGACGAGTTCGCCGACCACCGCCTCGGCCGGCGGCCCGTCGCGATGGCAGGCGAGCAGGAACGCCGCGATGGCGTGCTCGTCCAGCCTGGCATGCGCCCATCCCTGCGTCTCGAGGGCTGCCATCAGCGCGGCGCGGGCGGGCGGCCCGCTGCCGCCTTCGCCCTCCACCGGCACCTCGTACCGGGCCCGCACGGCCTTGTCCGTGGCCTCCACCCACACCCGTACAACCGAAGCTGCTACGTCACCCATCGCGTCCTCCAGCCGTCTGCCTTTGATTTATCGTTGTTGTTGAGGGCGGCACCGAGTCGACATGCCGCCTGTCCGTCACCTACGGCAGATTTCGGCAAAACTTTAGGAGAATTTTTTCGGGACGCCTTCCGGTAAACTGTCGCCCTGCCCGCCCGGGCCTTCGCCGCTCGCAGGACGCCGCAACATGCCGCAAGACGCGGCGCATCAGGACCCGGGCCAACCCCGCCGTATCCCATGTCGAACACCCACGAAATCCGTCCCGGCCAATCGATCGAGCTGCTCAAGGAACTCCATATCCTGACCCGCGACGGCAAGATGAACCAGGACAGCCGCCGCAAGCTGAAGCAGGTCTATCACCTCTATCAGTTCATCGAACCGCTGTTGCAGGATCTCAAGCGAGACCATGCCGACCTGACGCTGGTCGACCATGGCGCCGGCAAGTCGTATCTCGGCTTCATCCTCTACGATCTGTTCTTCAAGACGCAGCAGGACCGCTCGCACATCTACGGCATCGAGACGCGCGAGGAACTGGTGCGTTCGTCCACCGCGCTCGCCGAGCGGCTCGGTTTCCCGGGCATGTCGTTCCTGAATCTGTCGGTGGCGGAGTCGATCACCTCGGACCGGCTGCCCGCGACGGTCGACATGGTCACCGCGCTGCATGCCTGCAATACGGCTACGGACGATGCGATCCGCTTCGCCTTGACCAAGCGCGCCAAGTACATCGTGGTGGTCCCTTGCTGCCAGGCCGAGGTCGCGGCGGTGCTGCGCAGGAACAAGTCGAAGTCGCTAGGCAATCCGCTGACCGAGATCTGGCGCCATCCGCTGCATACGCGCGAATTCGGCAGCCAGGTCACCAACGTGCTGCGCTGCCTGCAGCTGGAGGCGCACGGCTACCAGGTCACGGTGACCGAGCTGGTCGGGTGGGAACACTCGATGAAGAACGAGCTGATCGTGGCCCAGTACAAGGACCTGCCGCGCCGGCGCCCGTCCGAGCGGCTGGCGCACGTGCTCGAAACGCTGGGGCTCGAGGAAATGCGCGAGCGGTTCTTCACGCCGGCCTGAGCCACGGCGTCAGCCGCGCGCTCAGCCACGCTTACCGGGGTTCGTCCCCCGCCATCCAGCGCCGCCAGCCTTCGTGACCGAGCCGGCGCAGGGTTTCCTCATTGCGCTCGTAGATGTCCGCCGCGTCGGGAAAGGCCTCGACCGCGCGGGCAATGCTGTCTTCGCGCAGCAGATGCAGGATCGGATACGGCGCGCGATTGGTGTAGTTCTCGATATCGTCGGCATCGGTGCCGGCGAACTGGTATTGCGGGTGGAAGCTGGCGATCTGCAGCACCCCGGACAGTCCGAGGCTGTCGAGCATGCGTTCGGCCAGGTACAGGAAATCGTTGTAGTCGGCGAAGTCCGCCAGCATCCGGGGGACGATCAGCAGCGTGGTATCGATGTGCGCCGGATCGGCCGCGGCCAGCGCCTTCAGCTCGGCCTCGACGGTATCGAGCAGCGCCTCGGCGTCGGTGGCCTCGCAGACCACGTAGCGGATCTGGTCCTTGACGTGGACGCTTTTGGCGAACGGACACAGATTGAGCCCGATCACCGCGCGCGTCAGCCAGTGACGCGTGGCATCGACGATCTGCTGCTGCTCCGCCGGCGACATCGCTCAGGCCGCCTTGCCGATGCGGCCGACGATATCCAGCGCGACCGCCTCGGCAACCTCGATGCCGTCGATCGCGGCGGAATAGATGCCGCCCGCGTAGCCGGCGCCTTCGCCGGCCGGATAGAGTCCCGCGACATTGACGCTCTGGTAGTCGTCCTTGCGGCGGATGCGCAGCGGCGACGAGGTCCGCGTTTCGACGCCGGTCAGCACGGCGTCGTCCATCGCGAAGCCAGGCACCTGCCGTTCGAACGCCGGAAGCGCCTCGCGAATCGCTTCGATCACGTAGTCGGGCAGTGCGGTGCTCAGATCGGTCGGGGTCACGCCCGGCTTGTACGAGGGCTCGACCGTGCCGAGCGCGGTGGACGGCCGCCGCGCCAGGAAGTCGCCGACCAGCTGGCCCGGCGCGCAGTAGTTGCGCCCGCCCAGCTCGAAGGCGCGTTCTTCCCAATGGCGCTGGAACTCGATGCCGGCCAGCGGTCCGCCCGGATAGTCGTCGGGCGTGATGCCGACGACGATGCCGGCATTGGCGTTGCGCTCGGCGCGCTTGTACTGGCTCATGCCGTTGGTGACCACGCGCCCCGGCTCGGATGCCGCCGCCACCACGGTGCCGCCCGGGCACATGCAGAAGCTGTAGACCGAACGGCCGTTGCTGCAGTGGTGCACGATCTTGTAGTCGGCGGCGCCCAGCAGCTTGTTGCCGGCAAACTTGCCGAAGCGGCTGCGGTTGATCATGCCCTGCGGATGTTCGATGCGAAAGCCGAGCGAGAACGGCTTGGCCTCCATGAACACGCCGCGTCGGTACAGCATCTCGAAGGTATCGCGCGCGCTGTGGCCGACCGCCAGGATCACCTGCTCGCACGGCAGATAGTCGCCATTGGACAGCTGCAGTCCGCGCACGCGGCCGCCTTCGATGTCGATATCGTCGACGCGCGTGTCGAAACGGATCTCGCCCCCGAGCGCGAAGATCTCCGCACGGATGTTCTCGACCATCTTGACCAGCCGGAACGTGCCGATGTGCGGCCGCGCCTTGAACAGGATGTCCTCCGGCGCGCCGGCCTTGACGAACTCGTGCAGTACCTTGCGGCCGTAGTGCTTCGGGTCCTTGATCTGGCTGTAGAGCTTGCCGTCGGAGAAGGTACCGGCACCGCCCTCGCCGAACTGCACGTTCGATTCCGGATTCAGCACGCTCTTGCGCCATAGACCGAAGGTGTCGCGGGTGCGTTCGCGCACTTCCTTGCCGCGCTCCAGAATGATCGGGCGAAAGCCCATCTGCGCGAGGAGCAGCCCGGCTAGCAGGCCGCACGGGCCCATGCCGATCACCACCGGTCGCGGCGTGGCCGTGTGCTGCGGCGCCTGCGCGACGAAGCGGTACGTCATGTCCGGCGTCACGCTCCAGTTCGGCTTGCCGGCGATGCGCTTGCGCGCCGCCTCCTCGTCCTTCACCTCGATATCGACGATATACGTCAGCTTGATATCGGAGCGCTTGCGTGCGTCGTGCGCGCGGCGGAACACGGTAAAGGACACCATGCCATCGCCCTTGATGCCGATCTCGATCAGCCGCGCGCGGACAGCGGCCTCCAGGTCACTTTCTGAATGGTCGAGGGGGAGCTTGAGTTCACTGAGGCGTAGCATGGGGAACGAGGTATTCGGCGGCCGAGCGGCGGGTCCGATGGCCAACCCGCAATTCTAAAGCCTTTCGGCGCCGCCGGCCCCTCGCTGCCGCCGCTTCCCGCCCCGCTGGCCGTCAGTCCTTGGCCTTCAGTCCTGGGCTGGCACCTGCCCCAGCAGCGCGGCATAGCGGGCCAGGTCGACATTGCCGCCGGACAGGATGATGCCGACCCGCTTGCCGGCGATCGGGGCCTTGCCGGCGAAGGCCGCCGCAGCGCCCAGGCAGCCGGTCGGTTCGACGACCAGTTTCATGCGGCCGGCAAAGAAGCGCATCGCCTCGACCAGCTGGGCATCGCTGACCGTGACGATATCGTCGACCAGCTGCTGCAGCACCGGGAAGGTGTGGCGGCCAAGATGCTGGGTCTGCGCCCCGTCCGCAATCGTGTTGGGCGTGCCGATCTCGACGATGCGCCCCGCCCGCAGGCTTTGCTGCCCGTCGTTGCCCGCTTCGGGCTCGACCCCGATGATCTTGCAGCCGGGATGCATCGCCCGCGCCGCCACGGCGCTGCCCGACAGCAGACCCCCACCGCCCAGCGGGACCAGCAACACGTCCAGCGGACCGGCCTGCTCGAACAGCTCCTTGGCGGCGGTGCCCTGCCCGGCCATCACGTCCGGATGGTCGAACGGCGGGATCAGCGTCAGGCCCTGCTCGCGCGCCAGCCGCTCGCTGATGGCATGGCGGTCTTCGGTATAGCGGTCGTACAGCACGACTTCGCCGCCATAGCCGCGCGTCGCGGCGATCTTGGCCGCGGGCGCGTCCTTGGGCATCACGATCACCGCGCGCGTGCCGAAGAGGCGCGCCGACAGCGCAATCGCCTGCGCATGGTTACCCGACGAGAACGCCGCGACGCCAGCGGCGCGCTGCGCGGCAGACAGTTGCGCGATCGCGTTGTAGCCGCCGCGAAACTTGAAGGCGCCCATGCGCTGCAGGTTCTCGCACTTGAAGAACAGCCGCGCGCCGGTCTGCGCGTCGGCGGTGGCCGAGGTCAGCACCGGCGTATGGTGCGCGACGCCGCTGATGCGGCGATGCGCCTCCACGACATCGATGAACGAGATGGCCAATTGCGTCATGAGACAACACTCCTTGCAGGGAAAAGAGATAGACGATTCGGAGGGACGGGCATCGGCCGGCTCAGTGCGCCAGGCGCCGGCGGCGCCAGCCGGAAAGTATGCGCGCGATACGGGCCCGGGAGAATACCCAGGCACGTTGGCGCAGCCGCACGGTGGTATCGCGCCGCGCGCGCAGCGCAAACCAGCCGGAGCGGGACAGCGCAACCACGCTGCCCGGTCCCAGTGCCCGTCGCGGCCAGTGCAGCGTGTCGGCGAGCAGCAGCGGCGGCTCGATCAGTTCCACGTCGCCATCGGCGACATGCAGCTCGGTACCGGCCCTGGCGTGGAAGCCGACCGAATGGCCGGCATGCAGCGTCAATGCGCGGTGGTGGTAGATCGGATGTGGTAGCAGGGACAGGATGGACATGATGGGCCTCGGGCGGGTTCTGATGCCGCTGTGGTTGTGCTGTGGCTGCGGGCGGCCCGTCTGCGACGGGATGCCATGACACAGCAGCAAGGAGCGGCCGGCATCGTGGGTGCGCGATCGACTGAACGCAGCGTACCGGCCGCCGTCGCGGTGCGGCAGGCACACGGCACCGCAACGGACAGCAGAACAGAGGCCCATCCTTTGCTCTGTTACGATACGGCGGATACTTTTCTGTATCTGTTGCGCATCGGCCGGATGCGCCACCATGCCGCATGGACTCCGCCCCGCTGTACCGTCAACTCGCCGGCCACTATCGGCAGGCCATCGCCTCGGGCACGCTGCTGCCCGGCGAGCGGATGCCATCGATACGGGCCCTGATGGAGCGCCACGGCGTCAGCCTGTCGACCGCGCTGCAGGCGTGCCGCGAGATGGAGGCGCAAGGGCTGCTCGAAGCGCGTCCGCGCTCGGGCTACTTCGTCCGCCCCCCGGCGCCGCAGACCACGCCCATCGCGGAACCGTCGGCGTCGCTGCCCGATCCCGCGCAGTACGTCGGCATCCACGCACGCATCTCGGCGATCATCGCGCGCGGCCGCCGGTATCCCGACGCGGTCAATCTGGCGGGCGCCTGCGCGCCGCCCGAGCTCTATCCGGTCGAAGCGCTGCGCCAGGCCACCGGCCGCGCGCTGCGCCGCCATCCCAGCCTGCTGGGCAGCGCGGTCGAGCCCGATGGACATCCGGCACTGCGCGCCGCGCTGGCGCGCCAGGCGCTGCAGGCGCGCATGACGCTGGCGCCGGAACAGATCGCCATCACGCATGGCTGCACCGAGGCGCTGAACCTCGCCTTGCGCGCGGTGGCCGGTCCGGGCGACGTCATCGCGGTCGAATCCCCGACCTATTACGGATTGCTGCAGATCCTGGAAAGCCATGGCATGCGCGCGCTCGAGGTCCCGTGCAGTCCGCAGACGGGGCTGTCGCTGGAGGCGCTGGAACTGGCCGCGCAGACCTACGACAACATTCGCGCGGTGGTGGTGGTGCCGAACCTGCAGAACCCGCAGGGCAGCATCATGCCGGACGCGAACAAGGCGCGGCTGGTGCAATGGTGCGAGGCGCGCGGCATCGCGCTGATCGAGGACGACTGCTTCTCGACGCTGGCCGACGACGACGCGCCGCTGGCCGCCGCCAAGGCGTGGGACCGCAGCGGCAACGTGATCTACTGCGCCTCGCTGCACAAGAATCTGGCGCCGGGCATGCGGCTCGGCTGGATAGCCGCCGGCAAATGGCAGGCCCGCGTCGAGATGCTGAAGTTCAGCCAGTCGCGGCCGAACGAGCTGCTGTCGCAGATCGCCGTGGCCGAGCTGATGGCGTCGGGCGATGTCGATCGGCATCTGCGGCGGCTGCGCGCACGGCTGCGCCATCAGCGGCATTGGGCGGCAGAGACCATCGCGGCCCTGTTTCCGCCGGGCACACGGCTGTCGGCGCCGCAGGGCGGCATGCATCTTTGGGTGGAGCTGCCGGACCGGCTGTCGTCGGAGGCGGTGTTCGAGCAGGCGCTCGAGGCCGGTGTGCGCGTGATGCCCGGGGTGGTGTTCTCCAACTCGAGCCGTTTCGACCATTGCCTGCGGATCAATATCGGCGCACCGCGGTCGACCGCGCTGGAGCGGGCGTATCGGAAGCTGGCGGGAGTGGTGGCGCGGCTGGCGCCACGCTAGCGGAAGGGGTGGGACGCGGTGCGTGGCACCGCGTCCTTGCAGCGGCCGCGTGCAGGCCTGAAGGCTGCAGCGTTACAGGAAGACGATCAGCGCGACGCCGGCGGCGATCAGGCCGAACTTGACCACGTAATAGACCTGGCGGTTCCACGCCTTCAGGCGGCGGCGATACTGGCCGCCCAGCCAGACGATGCGGAACAGCTTGTTGATCATGCCGGTCTGGTCATTCTCGTCGTTCGGCGAACTGGCCGCGCTCATCACCTTGCGGCCCAGCCACCGATTGATCTTGCCGGCCCAGCCATAGCGCATCGGCCGCTCGATATCGCAGAACAGGATCAGCCGGTTCTGGTCGCTGCGGTTCTCGGCCCAGTGCAGATAGGTTTCGTCGAACACCACGCCCTGGCCGTCGCGCCAGCTGTGCCGCTCGCCGTCGACCTCGATGAAGCAGCGGTCGTCGTTCGGCGTGGCCAGGCCGAGGTGGTAGCGCAGCGAGCCGGCGAATGGATCGCGATGCGGATTGAGCTTGCCGCCCGGCGGCAGCTCGGCAAACATCGCGGCCTTGACGAACGGGAGCTCGCGCAGCAACGCCACCGTGCGCGGGCACAGCTGCTCGGCCGACGGGTGATGCGCCTCGTACCACTTCAGGTAGAAGCGCTTCCAGCCGTATTTGAAGAAGGAATTGAAGCCGGCGTCGTCGTTCTTCTCGGCCGCCTTGATCTTGCGCATCGCGGCCAGCGCCAGCCCTTCGTCGCGGATCTCGGGCCAGGCGGCGCGCAGCTTCTCCAGTTCAGGGAAGCGCTCCACCGGGATGAACGGCGTGCGGGGGACGCCCGAGAAGGCGTACATGAAGCAATTGACCGGCGCGACCAGCGCCGAATGATCCAGCAATTGCCGCCAGATGCGCAGGCGCACCTTGCCGCGGAAATGCACATACAGAATCGCGCCGAGATAGGCCGCGACAATGATCCACTTGACCACCTCGAACTCTCCCTGAGCTGCCTGGTGCGAGACTGTTGCCGTGCGGGCAAAGGCACACCATTTGCAATGAAGGACCGTAGTTTACCTAAACGGCAGCCTCGGCGCTGGAGCGCGGGATCACGGCTTGCCGCGGGACCGGCGGGCGATGCGCTCGATCAGCGCGCGGGCGTCGTCCGGAGCGCCCTGCAAGGTCAGCAGACGCGCGTTCAGCACCATGTTTTCGAGGACGAGCTTGGCGGTCGAGGCCCACATGGTCGCCAGCACCGCGTCGACCGGCATGCCGGCCGCTTCCATCGCCTGCGAGCGCTCGGCCACCAGGCGGCAGACCAGGGACCGCAGCGCGCCATCGTCGAACGGCAGGTTCGCATAGTCGATCGGATCTTCCTTCTCGACCTCCACCATCAATTGCATCAGCATGTCCTCGGTCATCGGCAGCTCCTTGCGGGATGATGCAGTGGCCCCAGCGGGGATCGGGCGGCGACGGCCGCGGGCGCGCGCCCATGCGACCGAAGCTACGGCAAACGGCGTCGGGCTGTCAATTCCGGGCCCTCGACCGGCGCGACGAATCGGTCCCGGCCAGCGATAGAAAACAGCCGCGCACACAGGCTGAACAAAGCCCGGGCGGCGCGGTCAGACACGTGGTTCTCATTCTCGTTTCCAACGGAGATGCACAGACAATGACGAAGCGTTTGTTGTCCGCCATGCGGCAGTACGCGTGGTTCCGGGGAGTCAAGCACCACGTCGTCCAGGGCGTCGAGGCGCTGGCCGAACTGCTGAAGTCCCCTTCCGTCGCCGCCCGCGCGGTGGCCGCGATCATCGCCGAGACCGAGCACGGCGTACAGGTGTGGGTGTCCTACTTCGGCAAGCCGCTCGACCCGCATACCAATTACGTGCTGTGGCCCACCCGTGCGCTGAAGGCCGCGCGCCGGCGCATCGCGCTGCCGGTCTTTCCGGCCCGCGACCGACCCGAAGGTTGACGGCATCAGTTGGCCATCGGACAGGCGCGCTGTAGGCCACGTCCCGACAGCAGGCTGGCCGGGGCGGCCACTAGAATGGACATCACACCGCCAACCCACAGCACGGAGGCCGAGATGGACATGCCCGAACCGGTACACGACGAAGCGCTGGTCAACCTTTACCTCGAGCGCATCTCGGCGCTGTCGGTCAGCGCGTTCGACGGCGCCGATGTCGGTGACGAACTGCAGCAGCTGATGACCGAGGCGGTCAGCGAATGCGACGCCAGCAAGACGGCCCCGGTCGGCAACAATCTGCAGGTCCTGGTGGCCAGGCTGCGCGAACGCGCGGAGGCCGCCGAGCGCGAAGATCAGCCGGCGATACGCGAAACCTTCGAACAGGCGATCGCGCTGGCCGGCGGTTCCGCGGTGTAGGCGCGGCAAGGCGCGGGCGACTTAGCCCCGAACACGGAGTAACTGAAGACGGTACTGGTCAGGGAGATACTGCGAAGGGACGAAACTGCCAGGGACGAAACTGCCAGGGACGAAACTGCGTGCCGCTGAGATGTCTGCACGGTACCTGGTTCAGGGCCAGGTACCGTGCGTAACGACGACATCTCGGGAATTTGGTTGCGGGGGCAGGATTTGAACCTGCGACCTTCGGGTTATGAGCCCGACGAGCTGCCAGACTGCTCCACCCCGCGTCTGGAAGAACAACATTATGCAGCAATCGCGCCGCCATTGCAAGCATTATTGTTGGCCCGAACACCGGGCGCCACGCATCAATCCATCACAACGTGACATGATCAGGCCGGGCACCCGCGTTTCCCGTAGCCGCTTCAGACCTCGGGCCCGAGAATGCGATCCACGCGCGCATAGCCCGCACTGAAGGCCGCGACCTCGGCCGCGTGGCGGGTCGCAAAGACCTGCTCGCCGCTCGAGATCATTTCGACGTCGCCGGCATCGCTCGGATCGCCGCCCTCCTGGCCGATGCGGACCTCGTAGCTCCAGCCCGCGGGTCCGCCGCCCTCGCGCTCGGACACCAGCACATAGACATCCATGCCGCGATAGTCCTCGACACGCCAGTCGTCATCATGCATCGCGCCTCCTGCGATTTCGCCCGTACACAGTGTCAGGCTAGCCAGCGTGCGGCGCTGGCGCAAGGCGGCGAAGGCTGACGCGGCTGTCGGAGAACGGCGTAGTCGAAACGCAAATTGACAGTGGGCCCGCTCGATTCGTGCCATCATCTTCGCCATTGCACAACCGCGTCAGCCGGCATTGCTCGCGGCGCCGCAAGGCCGGCCAGGACCCCGCACCAACGTCAACGCGTCATGGAAAATCGCAAGATGGACCGAATCGATCGACTGGAACAATCGGTGGCCCGGCTCGAGGGCGACGTGTCAATGTTGAAGACCGACGTGTCGACTCTAAAGACCGACGTCTCATCGCTGAAGACGGACGTCTCGTCCCTGAAGACCGATGTCGCCCACCTGACCACCAGTGTCGCGGACATCCAGACCACGCTGACGCGCCTCGACGCCAAGCTCGACCTCGGCGAGATCCGCGCCTCGGTCGAACGCGCGCATACCGACATCTATAAATGGGTGGCCACGCTGGCCATCTCCGTCGCCGCGCTGGGCTTCGCCGCCTACGCCGGACTGAAGGCCGGCGCCAACGTCCAGAGCGGCCGCCCGAGCGCGGCGGCAAACAGCGAGAATCCGGCCGCGCTGTAAGGGGAGCGTTCGATCGGCGTTGATGGTCACGCTGGCGGCCGGGCATCTGCGGCAATCCGGCCCCACCGGCAACACCAAAACAAAAACGGCTTGGAGAGAAGACTCTCCAAGCCGTTCGTACTGCATGTAGGTGGCGCGGCTGGCAGGATTCGAACCCACGACCCCTTGGTTCGTAGCCAAGTACTCTATCCAACTGAGCTACAGCCGCACGCGAGAAAGAGATTATATCGCGTTTTTTGTTTTTGGGAAGCCCCCTGCGCCATCTTTTTCGGCGTCACCGTTGCAGGCCGCTGTTCCTATAATGTCTGCCTGCCAAGAAGTGATCCGTACCATGAGCAAGGCTTTTGTCAAAGAACCGTCGGACGACGAAGACGACGACCTCCCCGAAGGCGCGACCCCGCTGCCTGCCGGCACCAAGAACTACATCACCGCGCAGGGCTATCAGCGGCTGCGCGACGAACTGATGCACCTGATCGACGTCGAACGCCCCGAGATCGTGCAGATCGTCTCGTGGGCCGCGTCCAATGGGGATCGTTCCGAGAACGGCGACTACCTGTACGGCAAGAAACGTTTGCGCGAGATCGATCGCCGCATCCGCTTCCTGACCCGGCGGCTCGACAAGGCCGAGGTGGTCGACCCCTCGCTGCAGGGCGACAACGACCAGATCTTCTTCGGCGCGACGGTCACATACGCTAACCAGGCGGGCGAGGAAAACACGATCACGATCGTCGGCATGGACGAGGTCGACCTGGACGCGCACCGCGTCAGCTGGATCTCGCCGATCGCCAAGGCACTGATCAAGGCCCGCGAGGGCGATACCGTGCCGCTGCGCACGCCCAACGGCATCGAGCAGATCGATATTCTGGAAGTCCGCTATCCGAAGCGCGGCGAGGCCTGAGGACTGAGGCGTCGCCGGTACCGACCGCGCGTCAGCCGTCGTTGCGGTCGCGGAAGATGCGGATGACGTCGGTGTTGCGGCGCAGGGCCCGCATCACGTTGGCCAGATGCAGGCGGTCGTGGACCTGGATCACGAACTGCATATAGGTCGCTTCCTGCCGCCCGTTGTCCTGGTGCTCCATCGCGACGTGCGCGACGTTGGCGTCGGCGGCGGTCAGGTCCGCTGCGACGCGCGCGACGATGCCCTTGACGTTGCGCACCAGCACCTTGATCGAGACATCGAAGGCGCGCGTGGTCTTGTTGGCCCACATGACCTCGATCCAGTGCTCCGGATCCTTGCTGTGCAGCCGCTTGGCGACCTTGCAGTCCTGCACATGGATCTGCAGCCCTTCGCCCTTGCCGAGATAGCCGACGATCGAATCGCCGGGGATCGGCCGGCAGCACGCCGAGAAGATCATCGACATGCCCTCGTCGCCGGTGATCGGCACCGCGGGCGCCTCCTCGCCGGCAAAGGTCTGCACCGCCGCCATCAGCGCGGTATCGAAGTCTCCCGACAGCTCCTGCAGCAGGATCTCCATGCGCTTGGCGACCACCGCCGGCACGCGCCGGCCCAGCGCCAGGTCGGCGAAGATGTCGTCGCGCTGCTTGTTGCCGGTCCACTGGATCATCCGTTCCCACACCGGCTGCGGCACCGCCTTCAGGTCGATGCCGAGCTGGCGCGCGGCCTGCTCCAGCAGACGCTCGCCGAGCTGGATCGCCTCGTCGAGCTTGGTCGTCTTCAGATAGTGGCGGATCGCCGCGCGCGCCTTGCCGGTCCGCACGAACGACAGCCAGGCGGGATTGGGCTTCGAGTACGGCGCCGTGATGACCTCGACGATATCGCCGCTCTTGAGCTCGGTACGCAGCGGCAGCAGCTCGTTGTTGATCTTGACCGCGACGCACTGGTTGCCCAGATCGCTGTGCACCGCATAGGCGAAGTCGAGCGCCGTGGCCCCGCGCGGCAGCGCCCGGATATGGCCCTTCGGCGTGAACACATAGACCGCGTCCGGGAACAGGTCGATCTTGACGTGCTCGAGGAATTCCTGCGAATCGCCGGTCTGGCTCTGGATATCGAGCAGCGACTGCAGCCACTGGTGCGCCTGCTGCTGGATGTCGTTGATCTGGTCGGCGTGATGCTTGTACATCCAGTGCGCCGCGACGCCGGCCTCGGCGATCTGGTGCATCTCGCGCGTGCGGATCTGGAACTCGACCGGCGTGCCGAACGGGCCGACCAGCGTCGTATGCAGCGACTGGTAGCCGTTGATCTTCGGGATCGCGATGTAGTCCTTGAACTTGCCCGGCATCGGCTTGTACAGCCCATGCAGCGCGCCGAGCGCCATGTAGCAATGCATCTGCGTCTCGACCACCACGCGGAAGCCGTAGACGTCCAGCACCTGCGAGAACGACAGCTGCTTGTCATGCATCTTGCGATAGATGCTGTACAGCGTCTTCTCGCGGCCCGACAGCTCGGCCACGATGCCCGCGTTGGCCAGCGCGCTCTGCGCGGCCTCGAGGATGCGCGAGACCACCTCGCGGCGATTGCCGCGCGCCGCCTTGACGGCCTTCTCCAGCGTCGCGTAGCGGAACGGCGAGCCGACCTTGAATGACAGTTCCTGCAGCTCGCGATAGGTGCTGTTCAACCCGAGCCGATGCGCGATCGGCGCATAGATCTCCATCGTCTCCAGCGCGATGCGCCGGCGCTTCTCGGGCGGCACGAAGTCCAGCGTCCGCATGTTGTGCGTGCGGTCCGCCAGCTTGACCAGGATCACGCGCACGTCGCGCGCCATCGCCAGCAGCATCTTGCGGAAGCTTTCCGCCTGCGCCTGCTCGCGGCTCTGGAATTCGAGCTTGTCCAGCTTGGTCAGGCCATCGACCAGCTCGGCGACCTTGGGACCGAACTTCTCGGCCAGCTCGCTCTTGGTGATGCCCTGGTCCTCGATCACGTCGTGCAGCAGCGCCGCCATGATCGACTGCGCATCGAGCTTCCACTCGGCGCACAGTTCGGCGACCGCCACCGGATGCGTGATATACGGCTCGCCGCTCTGCCGGTACTGGCCGAGGTGAGCCTCGTCGGAAAACTGGAAGGCCTCTCGGACGAGGGCCTGGTCGGCGGGCTTCAGGTAGCCGAGCTTCTCCATCAGCCCGGAGATGGAGATCACCTGTTGCCGCGGCGGCACCGCCGGCTGCGAGGTGGGGCCGAAGAAATGCCGGTACGTCTGCGCGAGGACCGCGTCGATGAAGAGACCGTCC
>NZ_AMPR02000334.1:0-110107 GCF_000307735.3 Cupriavidus sp. HPC(L)
GCCAGTTGCGGGGCGTCAGGGTGCCATGCCGGCCGCCGCGAACGTCCCGGCCACCGTCCCTGGCGCGATCGGGGCCACGTCGGTTTCCGGCGCTGCAGCCGGAACCGGCCCGAACGGTGCGCGGGCGCGTATTGGCGCCCAGCTCGGTGGCCGCTTCGACGAACGCTGGCTCGCCAGTCCGCTTGGCAAGGCCATCGTCGGCCCCGAGGAGATCCGCTTGCTGGAGCAATGCGGCTGGTATGGCCCGAAGGCGCGCGCCATGTTCGGCGGGCTGCGTCTGTGCGTGCCGCTGCTGATCGCCGTGGTGCTGATGCTGTGGCGGTTGCCCGAATCGCTGCAGGGCGCGGTGTTTACCGCGTTCGGCGGCTTTGCGGTGTCCTTTCTCGCGTTCAAGTCGGTGCTGCGCCGGCGTGCCGCCGGCCGGATGCGCCAGCTTGACGACGAACTGCCGGTGCTGGTCGACATGCTGCGGCTGCTGCAAGGCGTTGGCATGTCGATCGACCAGAGCCTGCAACTGATCGTCACCGAGTTCGGCAGCATGCTGCCCGTGCTGGGGCCCGAACTGAAGCGCGCCAACGATCAATTCGCCTCCGGCCGTTCACGCGAGCAGACGCTGCAACGGATCGGCAAGCTGTTCGAGAGCGAGGACCTGCGCAATCTGATCATGCTGCTGAACCAGGTGGATCGCTTCGGCGGCGCGGTGCAGGAGCCGCTGAAGCTGTTCGGCCTGCGGCTGCAGGAGGCCCGCAAGATGCGCCTGAAAGAACAGGTCGGCCGCCTGACCGTCAAGATGACCGGCGTGATGGTGGTCAGCTTGCTGCCGGTACTGCTGATCGTGACCGCAGGGCCGGGGTTTCTCGGGGTGATTCGGATGCTGGCGAAGTTTGCGGGAGATGTGCAATGAAGGGCTTTATTCGGGAAATCCGCTCGGCAGCATGTTTTCTCCCCTCTCCCGCTTGCGGAAGAGGGGCAGGGGGAGAGGGCAAGGGCGCTCGTCATGCTTCCGACGGTTGCGATGCGGCCGCCGTCCCCTCTCCCCCGACCCCTCTCCCGCAGGCGGGAGAGGGGAGCCTTCTGCGGGCGGCGGCAAGAATTAAGTGGCGCCAGGCAATGACAGCCGGAACGATCGCCGGCGCCGGCTGGCTCGCGGCCGGCTGCGCCACCAGCGATCCGGCCGCGCTGATGAGCAAGCAGGCCGACGCGCAGATCGCGCTGTCCAAACTGCAGGACAAGCAGGCGCAGGAGCAGTACGACGATCGCGCGGTGTACCGCGGCCTGATCGAGCGGATGCAGCAGCAAGGGCTGTACTACGCCTCGCTCGCGCATCTCGATGCCTACCAGCAGCGCTTCGGTGACAGCGCCGACGTGGCGATGCTGCGCGCCGATGCGCTGCGCGAAACCGAGCAGGACGAGGCCGCCGCCATCGCCTACCGGAACCTGCTCGGCAGCAGTTACGCCGCCCGGGCCTATCACGGCCTCGGCCTGCTGGCCGGCCGCAGCGGCGATTTCGGCGAAGCGGTGACGCAGCTGGAGGCATCGTTGTCGCGCGATCCGACCAATGCGCTGGTGGCCAGCGATCTCGGCTATGCGCTGATGCGCGCGGGTCAGTTGCAGCAGGCCCGCGTGCCGGTGATGCAGGCCCTGCAGCTCGATGGCGCCAATCCTCGCATCGTCAGCAACGCCGCGGTGTGGATGCTGGCGACCCGCCAGCGCGAGCAGGCGACGGCGTTGATGGAGCGTGCCTCGATGTCGGCATCGACCCGCAAGGCGATCGCCCAGGAGGCGGACCGCATTGCACGCGAGGCAGCGCGGCAGGAGCGCGCGGCGTCGCGTACCAACGGCACGCGGCCCAAGCCCCAGCGCGTCGCGCTGACACCGCCGCGCAGCCCGGCGAGGCCGCGGCAACGAACACGAGCAGCGCGCCATGACGAGCGCTGGACGATCCCCGATCGCCTCCAGGCGGAACAGCAACAGGAGAAGGGCATGAACTTCAGTAGACCGCCGCGGCTATTGCGCATCGCCAGTACGGCCGCGGTCGCCTTGTGCGCCGCGAGCTGGATGCCCGTTGCTGGCGCGCAGACCACGGCCCCGGCCAACACGAATGCGAGTACACCCACAAAGGCGCGGAAGCCCGCGAACGGCGCGATCGGCACCGACACGCGCAGCCTGCTGGCGATCCAGCGCGACGGCAGCCAGGCCGGCGCCACGCTGCAGATGCCCGGCGAGCAGGCCGCGCTCGCGCATGCCCGTTATCTGAAGAGCTTCGAGCATCCGATTCCCGAGCGCTTCGTCGGGCAGTCGAGCGGCGGCGGCAATGTCAGCCTGCCTGGATTGACGCCCTCGAAGTAATGACGATGGCTCGGCGTAGGCGGACACACCGGACACGCGCGCAAGCGCGCGGTGCGGTCAGCATCCTGATGGTGGTGTTGCTCGCCACCATCGGCATGGCCGCGCTGGTGTCCATCGACGTCGGACATGTCTTCTATCGGCAGCGGCAATTGCAGTCCGTTGCCGACATGGCGGCGCTGGCCGCTGCCCAGCAATTGCGGCGCGCCGATAGCAACGCGGTGATGACCGAACGGGCGCTGGCGGCAGCGCAGGCGTCCGGGACCCAGAACGGCTTCAGCGGTGCGGCGCGTGAAGACTGCGGCGCCAGCCCCGGCGGCGAAGACGGCATGGCGGTATGTGCCGGAGTCTGGGACCCGAACGATGCGGCAGCGGCCGCTGGCGGCCGCCATTTTCGCGGCAGCTACGATCCGGCCCGAATGTCGCCGAACGCCGTGCGGGTCGTCGTCTCCCAGACCGTGCCGATCCTGTTCGGGATACCAGGCGGTGAAGGGCGGCGCCTGCGCGCCGAGGCGATCGGCAATGCCAGTCCCCCTGTGGCGGCGTTCTCGGTCGGCAGCGGTCTGCTGAACTTCGAATCGTCGAGAAGCGCGCTGGCGCTGTTGCTCGGCAATACCATCAGCCTGTCGGCATCGGATTGGCAGGGGCTGGTCAATACGACGGTCACGCTCGACCAGCTGCGATTGAAGGCCGGTGTTGGCACGGTCGACGAATTGCTGAACGCCGGCCTGTCGCTGTCCGAGTTCTATGCCCTGGTGCTCGGCGCGGCAAACAAGGAGTCGCTGCTCAACGCAATGCTGGGCGGGATGCCGGCGATCATCGATGCCAGGGCGCTGGCGGCGGGGCTCAATGTCGGACGCGTACTCGACCTCGGCGTGCTGGCCCCGGCAATGTCGTCAGCGGCGGACGTTGGGCTGAATGTGGCTGAGCTGTTGATGCTGGCGGCGCAGGTGGCGAACAGGGGCGCAGCGGTTGATCTGGCTGGCGCGGTGCCTCTGCTGCCAGGCTCGCAACTGGCGCTGCGGATCGTCGAGCCGCCGCGCATGGCGGTAGGGCCGGTGCGGCCCTCCACGACGGATCCGATGGGGTGGGAGACGACTGCGAGGACGTCGCAGATGGATCTCGGTATTCAGTTGCAACTTGGAGCGAACCTGGTCGATAGTCGCGTGCTGTCGGCACTCACACCGACATTGGTTCTGCCACTGCGCGTGCAACTTGCAACTGCGCAATCCGCGCTGACCGGACTGCGATGTGCCGCAGCACCCGCGGATCGACGGGCAACGCTCAACACCGTGACGACGGTGTCCAGCATCTGCCTTGCGCGCAAGAACGACCTGGGCCAATGCGCCGGTTCCGACGTGGAACTGGCCAACGTTCCTCTGGGGGTGGCACACGTTGCCGTCATGGCCAGCCCGAGGCAGCAAACGGTGCCGGGAAACAGTATTACCTCGGTGCTCGCGCCCGGCGATCATCAGGAGGTCAGCTCTCGTGGCCAGCTTGCCGCGCTGGTCGAGGATCTGGCGCGAAACCTCGACCTCAAAGTGACGGTCAGCCTGCTCGGCATTCCGCTGACGACCGAACTCAAACTCGGCGGCATCGTCAGCGCCCTGAGCTCCGTGATATTCGGCCTGCTTGGCCCCACCCTCGACGGCCTGCTCGCCGCCCTTGGCATCCAGTTAAGCAACGCAGACCTCTGGGTTCACGACGTCGATTGCGACAACACCAGACTCGTCTATTGACCCGCGAGAACCGCGACATGAATACGACCAGCCGCCGTGCGGCCATTGCAGCATCGCCATGAAAACAGACCGCTGGGCCTACGAAAATCTCGAAGTCTACGTATGGGAGGGCAAATACGAATTTGCCGACCGCGTAGCCCGCTTTCTCGCGCCGCTCGGCGCCGAAGTGATCCGCGCCGGCGGGCTCGAAGGCCTGCCGACCGAGCCGCGCCTGAAACTGTCGGTCGCGATCATCAGCGTGTCGGTGATCGGCGCGGCCAAGTTCACCGCGCTCGATTGGGAGGCGGTGCACGGCATGCCTGTGATCTGGGTAGCCGCACCGACGAGGGACAATGACCCCGGCCGCTTCCCGCCGGAATACGCGCACATCCTGTCCGACGATTTCACCGGCGCCGACCTGCGCGCCCAGCTCGGCAAGCTGCTGCCGCAACTGCTGGCGGCCAGTGAGGTCCAGCCGGACATCGCCGAACTGGTGGCCGGCTCGCCGGCGATGCAGCAGTTGATGTCGCACGTCGATACCTATGCGGACTTCGACAGCAACGTGATGCTGTATGGCGAGACCGGTGCCGGCAAGGAACGGATCGCGCGGCTGTTCCACGAGCGGCACAGCCTCTATGGCAAGGGACCGTTCGTCGCCGTCAACTGCGGCGCGATTCCCGATGGACTGTTCGAATCGCAGTTCTTCGGCCACGCCAAGGGCGCGTTCACCGGCGCGATGTACGCGCACCGCGGCTACTTTGAGCAGGCCAACGGCGGCACGCTGTTCCTCGACGAAATCGCCGATCTGCCGCTGTTCCAGCAGGTCAAGCTGCTGCGCGTGCTCGAGGAGAACGTCGTCACGCGGCTCGGCTCGACGCTGCCGGTCAAGCTCAATTTCCGCCTTGTTGCGGCCACCAACAAGGACCTGCGCGAGGCGGTCGGGCAGGGCAAGTTCCGCGCGGACCTGTATTTCCGGCTGGCCGTGATCGAACTGCGGATTCCCAGCCTGGAGGAGCGCGGCGCCGCCGACAAGGTTGGACTGCTCGAGGCCTTCCTGCGGCAGATACTCGGCCGGTCCGGCTACGACGCGCTGCCGCCGATGCCGGATTGGCTCAAGGGCGCGGTCGGTACCGCTTACTTCGCTGGCAACGTACGCGAGCTGCGCAATCTGGCCGAGCGCGTCGCGATCGTCGTCCAGCACGACGGCCTGTGGGACCAGGATCGCATCCGCCCGTTGTTCCGCACGCTGCGCCCGGGCGCGTTCGAGGGCAACGATCGCGGCGTCGACTGGCGCACCGAGGTCGAAGAACGCCGCCGCATCATCGCCGCCCTCGATGCCAATGGCTGGCGTCGCCAGGACACGGCCGCCAGCCTTGGCATCAGCCGCAAGGTGCTGTGGGAGAAGATGCGCAAGTTTCAGATTGCCGATAACGAGGCGGAACCGGCCTGACGAAGTGGGCTGCGGTCTGCGTCGCCGCGCAGCGAAATTGCGCAGAACTTCGCAGCCTTGGCGAACCCCTAGCGGTTCCGCTTCGCCGCCTCATGCTCGAGCAACTGACGCAACTCCGCCCGGATCGTCCGCAACAGCATCACGCGCTCCTCCGGCGTGGGATCGCGCAGAAAGGTGTACGCGTGCAGCGTCAGAGGATGCAGCTCAAGGACGCTGGCGATCTGCGCCACCTTGTCCAGCGTCGGACTCTTCTGCCCGCGCTCCAGGCTGCTGACATAGGTGCGGCTCGACACGGTGCCGAACTCGCCCTGCGACAAGCCTCTGGCAGTGCGCGCCGCCCGCAGCGCCGCACCGAAGTGCAAACGCAACCTCGTCTTTTCCGGGTTCAGGGGGACGTCTGAGTCTGAGCCTTGCTGCATCTTCAATCACTGTCATCACATTCATCGTGCGCCCGCCGTCGGTTCGCGCACGGTCAGTCCGCCGCCGAAGGCGAAACCCTGTCCGAAGGGCAGGGCCGGTTGCTCGGGCGCCTGCCGCGGGCGGGAGGCCGTGTCGGAAACCCGGTGGCCTTCTGCCGATGAACCGGACAGGATCTGCCGGATACGCGCCAGATACCGCTCGCCGACAGCCCGATTGGTCCGGGCCGCTTCCATGCGGAAGGCGCTGCGTGTCGGCGGACGGATGTCCAGCGCACGGCAGACTTCGGAGACATAGGGCTTCGATTCGCCGTTCAGGCGCCTGGCAGCCAGCCGCACCGCGTCGTCACCGACCTGTTGGCGCAGCCACCGAAGGACAAGACGGTCGTATTCGTTCTGAATCCGGATCAGGTCTTCCATGGGCACTCCCGCAACTGTATGTTTGTACAGGTACTGTAAGGATATACAGTATCAGCGGGGATGCAAGAAAAATGTTGTGAACGGGTCCCCAAGGGAGCGTTGCTCGGGTTTTTCACTCGTGATGCGTTGTATTCTTGTTTTACTGGGAATGACGAGTATCAGGGAAATACATAAGATACGAAGTAAATGCAAAACACAACGAACTTGCTGTAAATGCACACAGCCTCGAGGGAATGTATGAGCAACTTCACCGTCCGCACCGCGGAGCAACTGCCGCAACTGCTGCAGGCCTTTCGCAAGGAGGCGGGCCTGACGCAGGCGGAGGCGGCGCTGCGCATGGGGGTCAGCCAACAGACCTTGTCCGCGCTGGAACGTAATCCGGCACGGGTCAGCGTCGACAAGCTGATGCGCGTGCTCAGCGTTCTCGGCGTCGAACTCGTGCTGCACAAGCCGGCTCCGCAACCGCGTAAGACCGCATCCTCCAGCCCGCAGGTCTGGTGATCATGGGACGGCGATCCCACACCCGCACGCTGACGCTTTGGATGAACGGCGCATTCGTCGGCACCTGGCACTTCAGCCCGCGTGCCGGTGATGTGCTGCAGTACGCGCCGGAGTGGGTGGCCTCCGAAGCCGGGCGGCCCTTGTCCCTGTCGCTGCCTTTCACGCCGGGCAACGCGCCGCATCGCGGAGACAAGGTGCGGGCCTACTTCGACAACCTGTTGCCGGATACCCGGGAGATTCGCGAGCGCATTGCGCGGCGGTATCGCACCGGTTCGACCGATGCCTTCGACCTGCTCGCCGAAATCGGCCGCGATTGCGTGGGCGCGCTGCAACTATTGCCGGACGGCACCGTGCCTGAAGGTGTGCAGCCGGTCGAGGCGGAACCGCTGACCGAGGCTCAGGTCGCGCAGGTGCTGCGCGGCACGCTGCGATCCGCGCCGCCGGGCTTCGTGGACGAGCAGGACGAGTTCCGCATCTCGATCGCCGGTGCCCAGGAAAAGACCGCGCTGCTGTACGACAACGGCGCCTGGTGCCTGCCGCACGGGCAGACGCCGACCACCCACATCCTGAAGCTGCCGCTTGGCCTCGTCGGCGGGCTGAAGCTGAACATGACGGAATCAGTAGAGAACGAGTGGCTGTGCTCGCTGATCCTGCGCGAGTTCGGTCTGCCGGTCGCGCACTGCGAACCGGTGCAGTTCGAGGACCTGAAGGCGCTCAGCGTGCAGCGGTTCGACCGCATGTGGTGGCAAAGTCCGGACGGCGATCGTCGCCTCGTCCGGCTGCCGCAGGAGGACATGTGCCAGGCCAAGGGCGTGCCGCCGGCGAGCAAGTACGAAGCCGATGGCGGACCCGGTATCGACACCATCATGGAAACGCTGGCGGGGTCCATGACGCGCGACGAGGACCGCCGAACGCTCTTCCAGGCACAGGTCCTGTTCTGGATGCTGCGGGCCACCGATGGCCACGCGAAGAACTTCAGCCTGTTCCTGCGCCCGGAGGGCCGGTATCAGCTGACGCCACTCTACGACGTGCTCTCCGCATACCCGATCATCGGGGAGACGCCCGGCAAGCTGTCGCCGTTCCGGGTCAAGATGGCGATGGCCGTTCGGACGCGCAATGCGCATTACCAGATGCGGGAAATCCAGCGCCGCCATTGGGTCGCCGTCGGCGAGCGGCATGGCGTGATCACGCCCGACGGACGTCCCGCACGGTACGTGGTCGACGATCTGGCCGAACGCGCACCGCGGGTGGCACAGGCGATACGGCAAGCGCTGCCGAAGCGCTTCCCGGAACCGCTGGCCGACTGCATTCTCGATGGAATGCTGGCCGAGGCGGAACGGCTGGCCGGCTGATCCGCGGGCGGGCCATGCCAGGCCAAGCCGACGTTCCACCGCAGCCGCTCTGCCTCTCCTAGAAGTCCACCGTCATCGCAACCTTGAACGTGCGCGGCGCACCCATCGTCAGATAGCCGCCGTATGCGGATGCCCAGTACGCCTTGCCCGCCACGTTCTCGATGCCGGCGCGCAGCGTGTAGCGCTGCTGCGCCGCCTTGAAGGTGTAGCGGGCGCCCAGATCGAAGCGGCGCCATGACGGCAGGCTGACCCGGTTCGCCACGTCGAGATACTGGCGTCCCGTCTGCAGATAGCGGCCCGAGACCGTGAAGCCCGGCACGCCGGGGATGTCCCATTCCGCGCCGACATTGAGCGTGTAGTTCGGTACGCCGACGGCCTTGTTGCCGTCGGTCGCCGGTGAAGCGGTACGGTCCAGCTTGGCGTCGATATAGGCCACGCCAGCCAGCAGACGTACGCCAGGCAGCGGCTCGCCGAACCCGCTCAGTTCGATGCCACGATTGCGCTGTTCTCCGACCATCGAATAGACATTGCCCTGCAGGATGCCGGACGGTTGCTCGATCTGATAGACGGCGAGCGTGGTGCCGAACTTGCCTGCGTCCCATTTGACGCCGGCCTCGACCTGCTTGGACTTGATCGGCGGGAACACTTCGCCGCGGTTCACGGCGGTATTGGGCGCGGTCGGTCCCTGCGCCAGGCCCTGGATGTAGTTCACATACAGCGAAACGTTGCGCACCGGCTTGACCACCAGGCCGAAGGCGGGCGACGTGGCCGAGTCGTCGTAATTCGATTGCTGCACGCCCGTATAGCTGTAGCCACGCACGCTCAGGTTCTGCTGCCGCACGCCCGCGGTCAGCAGAACGCGATCGTCGAGGAAGGACAGCGTGTCCGAAATCGCGAACCCGCTCAGGTTGGTCCTCCCGGTGACACCCGGGTGTGCCATGTCGCCGCCGATCAGCGTCGTCGCCGGCCTCGGCGTCTGCACCGGGTCGTACAGATCCGTAGCGAAACGGCCCGTCATCTCGTAAGCGGTGCGCTTGACCGTCTGCATGCCGGACCACGCCAGGTTGACGCGATGCTTGATCGGCCCGGTATGGAAGGTGCCGCGCACGCCCACTTCCTCGGCCGTGGTGTTGGACTTGTACGGTACCGTCAGCCGGGCAGCGGTACCGGCGCCGCTGCCGTCCACCGTCAGCGACGAATAGTTGCCGAACTCGTTGGTGTGGTGGGCGCCGACCGCGAGATAGGTCGTCCAGTCCGGCGCCACCTCATATTCGGCGCGCAAGGTCCCGTAGGTGTCCTCCAGCATCGAATCGGTCCACGCCTGCGCGAAGTTGGCGCTTGCCGATGGCACCGCGGGCAGCGTGGTCCCGGTCAGCGACACCATGGGCCGCCCCTGGCGAATGGTCTGCTTCTGGTAGCCGAAGTCCGCCGACACGCGCAGCTTGTCGCCCTGGTAATCGATCCCCGCGGTGAACAGCCGCTGCTGGCGGCGCTCGTCGTCGATGGCGGTTTCACCGCCGCGCGCCAGCGCGTTGATGCGCACGCCCCAGCGCTGGTCCTCGCCGAAGCGGCGGCCGATATCGACATGGCCGCCGGCCTGGCCCTGGCTGGTGTAGTCGATGGTGGCCTGGGTCAGCGGCTGGTATGGCGCGAATTTCGGCACCAGATTGATGCCGCCGCCGATGCCCGAACCGGTCGGCGTGACGCCGTTCAGGAACGCGCTGGCGCCGCGGAACACCTCGACCCGATCGAGACCCTCGACCGCCACGAGCTGGCGCGGTGCGATGCCATACAGGCCGTTGTAGCCGATGTCGTCGCCGTTCAGCTGGAAGCCGCGGACCACGAAGGTCTCGGAGAAATTGCCGAATCCCAGGCTGCTGCGTACGCCCGGATCGTTGGCGAGGACATCGGCGACGCTGCGCGCCTGCTGGTTCTGGATCGCTTCGGCCGTGTACGCGGTGATGCTGAACGGCACGTCCATCATGTCCTGGTTGCCGAGGATGCCGAGCCGGCCACCGCGCGCAACCTGGCCGCCGGCATAGGCTGCGGGCGGCTGGTCAGGGGCCGACTCCGCGCGTACGGTCACCTGGGGTAGCGTTTCGGCAGATTGGGCGGCTTCGCCGGCGGTGTTGGACTGCGCTTGCGCCAGGGCCGTCAGCGGCAGGGTGCCGGCAACCGCCATGGCCAGCAGATTCGGCCGGATTCGGCGTGGGCGGTATGGGCAGGACGGCGCGGCGTGGCGGGCCGAGGTTCCGGGAGAAGGGAGGCGGCGGGGAAGACGGAGCGGAGACACAGTGCGGCAATGTCATATTGAAAGCAAATAATGATAATCGTTTTCATTATCATTTGTGCCGACATAGCCGCGTTGTGCAAAGGGTCGTCGTCAGGACTCCACAGCCCGCGGCTTACTGCGCCTCGAATCCTTCCTTCAACGCTTCGCGCAGATAGTCCACCAATAGCCGCACCGGCCGCGGCAGCAGCGGGCTATATGGGCGGATCGCATAGATCGCATCGCCAAAGGCCCCCGAAGGCCGCCAGCCGGGCAGCACGCGGACCAGCTTGCCCGCATACAGATCGGCCTGCGCGGTGAAATCCGGCACCAGCGCGATGCCGAGGCCGCCCAGCGCCGCATCGCGCAGCGCCTCGCTGTTGTCCGCCGCGAAATTCCCCCGGATGCCGACGCTCTGCCGGGCCGCACCGCCTCGGACCGGCTCGAAGCTCCAGGTCGGCTGCTCGCCGCGGCGGAAGTAGTGCAGGCAGTTGTGCGCCGTCAGGTCGGACGGCGACGCGGGCGTGCCGTGGCGCCGCAGATAGGCGCGCGTCGCCACCAGGACGGTACCGGTGCGGCACAGCGTCCAGGCGATATGCGTGTCGGGTGCCCGCGAGGCGTGGCGTACCGCCAGGTCGAACCCTTCGCGCGCCAGCGAGGCGAAGCTGTCCGACAGTTCCAGCTCGACGCGGATCTGCGGATACATCGCCAGAAACGGCGGCAGCCGCGGCACGATCTGCTGGCGGCCCAGCGCGACCGGCGCCGTCATCCGAACCAGGCCGCGTGGCTCGCCGCCCATGTCCTTGACGTCGCCGAAGCTGCGTTCGATCGACTCGAACGGTACCCGCGTCGCGTCCACCAGCCGCTGGCCTGCCTCGGTCAGCCGGACACTGCGCGTGGTGCGCTGCACCAGCGGGATGCCCGCCGCGCGCTCGAGTTCCGCAATGCGCTGGCTCATCGCGCCCTTGCTGATGCCGAGCTGCGTTGCAGCAGCGGTATAGCTGCCGACGTCGCCGAGCACGACCAGCGAGTGCAGATGCACCCACAGCGATTCAATCTTTTGCTTGTCCATCGGGCGATTGTTTAGTTCATTGAACAGTGAGTCAAGCGTGGCGCTATTGAATGGGCCGGGGAGCGACGCCTACACTGGGCCCATTCCACCGATTCCAGAACTGATTCCGGAACTGAATCCCGGAACTGAATCCCAGTACCAAGGAGCCCGAGATGACCCAAGCGCATGCCTATACCGACCGTGCCGACGTCGGCCACTACATCGGCGGCCAGCGTACGAGCGGCAGCAGCCAACGCCGGCAGGACGTGTTCAATCCGGCCACCGGTGAAGCCCCGCGCAAGGTCCTGCTCGGTGAAGTCGCCGATGTCGACGCGGCCGTCGCCGCGGCCGCCGCTGCGTTCCCGGCCTGGGCCGACACGCCGCCGATCCGCCGCGCCCGCGTGATGCAGCGCTTCCTGCAGCTGATGAACCAGCATCGCGACACGCTGGCGGCGATCATCACCGCCGAGCACGGCAAGGTCTTTTCCGACGCGCAGGGCGAAGTCATGCGCGGCATCGACGTGATCGAGTTCGCCTGCGGCATTCCGCAACTGCTCAAGGGCGACTACACCGACCAGGTCAGCACCGGCATCGACAACTGGACCATGCGCCAGCCGCTGGGCGTGGTGACCGGTATCACGCCGTTCAACTTCCCTTGCATGGTGCCGTGCTGGATGTTCCCGGTCGCGATCGCCGCCGGCAATACCTTCGTGCTCAAGCCGAGCGAGCGCGATCCGAGCGCGAGCCTGTTCATGGCCGACCTGCTGGCCGAAGCGGGTTTGCCGGCCGGCGTGTTCAACGTCGTGCAGGGCGACAAGGTGGTGGTCGACGCGCTGATCGCGCATCCGGAAGTGAAGGCCGTCAGCTTCGTCGGCTCGACGCCGATCGCGCAGGCGATCAGCGAGCGCGCCGCGCAATTCGGCAAGCGCGTGCAGGCACTGGGCGGCGCCAAAAATCATCTGGTGGTGATGCCCGATGCCGATCCTGAAATGGCCATCGACGCGCTGATCGGCGCGGCCTACGGCTCGGCCGGCGAGCGCTGCATGGCGGTGTCGGTCGCGGTGCTGGTCGGCGATACCGCCGATCGCCTGATCCCCAAGCTGGCCGAACGCGCCCGCGCGCTGAAGATCGACAACGGCATGAACCCGGAAGCCGAAATGGGTCCGGTGGTCACACGGCAGGCGCTGGAACGGATCGAAGGCTATATCGGCCTGGGCGTGGAAGAGGGCGCGACGCTGGTGCTCGATGGCCGCAACCATCGCGTGCCGGGCCATGAAGGCGGTTTCTTCACCGGCGCCACGCTGTTCGACAACGTCACGCCGCAAATGCGCATCTATCGCGAGGAAATCTTCGGCCCGGTGCTGGCCTGCGTCCGCGTCAAGGACTTTGCCGAGGCGGTCGAGCTGATCAACGCGCATGAGTTCGGCAACGGCGTGGCGTGCTACACCAGCGATGGCGGCATCGCCCGCGAATTCGCGCGCCGGATCCAGGTCGGCATGGTCGGCATCAACGTGCCGATCCCCGTGCCAATGGCCTGGCACGGCTTCGGCGGCTGGAAGCGCAGCCTGTTCGGCGATACCCACGCCTATGGCGAAGAGGGCGTGCGCTTCTACACCAAGCAGAAGTCCGTGATGCAGCGCTGGCCGCAGAGCATCGGCAAGGGCGCGGAGTTCGCGATGCCGACGGCGAAGTAAGGCGCGCCGAAACGGCGACATCAGGCGGCGCCGGCGGGGTGAATACCCGCCGGCGCCGCTTTTTTTTTTGGCCGGACGCTTCAACGCCGGGACGCTGCCCTTGTTCAAGATAGCGAAACATGCGTGGCATGTATGAAGCCCCCCGCGTTAGTTTGCACGTGCTGTTCCCCGCGCTGGATTGACGTCAACGCCGGAATGTCTCGAACGCGAGAACACCGGCATTCGAGCACGCCGATCCCGCCAGCAGGAAGCACCGCGAGTATCGGCAGATAAAGGGAGACAAATCATGAACACGCGCAGGCAATGGCTGGCCGCCATGCTGGCACTGACGGCTTCATCGATCGCTTCATCGATGGCGTTTGCCCAGGATAACGAAGGCTGGCCGAACCGCCCGGTCAAGCTGGTCGTCGCCAGTGCGGCCGGCGGCGGTACGGATACGCTCGCGCGGCTTCTTGCCGAGCAACTCGGCTCGGTGTTCGGCAAGCCGTTCGTGGTCGAGAACAAGCCCGGCGCGAACGGCTTGATTGCCAGCGAAACCGTGGCCGCCGCGAACCCGGACGGCTACACATTGCTGCTTACCTATGCCGGCGCGATGGTCGTCAACCCTGCGCTTTACACGCGAGCGCCCGATCCGCTCAAGCGTTTCGAACCGATTGCGCAGATCGGCAGCTTCGGCAACCTGATGGTGGCCTCCCCCAAGGTGCCGGTCCACAACCTGAATGAGCTCGTGGCCTACGCCAGGCAGCGCCCGGGCCAACTCAGCTACGGATCGTGGGGCATGGGATCGGGTGGGCACCTGACCATGGAGAGCTTTCTGAAGAAGGCGAATCTCGCCATGGTTCACGCGCCGTACAAGGGCACCGCCGCCGTGGCGACGGACGTCCAGAGCGGTCTGTTGCCCGTCGGCTGGGTCGACGTCAGCTCGCAGATCGGCCTCGTCAAAGCCGGCCGGCTGGTGCCGATCGCCGTCAGCGGCTCCAGTCGGTTGCCGCAGTTCCCGAATGTGCCGACCATGGGTGAGCAAGGCTATCCGTTCCCGACCACCAGCTGGTACGGCATGTTCGCGCCGGCGGGCACATCCGGGGCGCTGGTGGAGCGGTTGAACAAGGAGGTGGTGCGCGCCATCGCGACGCCGGCGTTTCGCGACCGCCTGACCGCGCTGAACCTCCCTGTCGCTCCAGCCCTGACGCCGGCGCAGTTCCGGAAAGTGGTCGCCGACGATACGGTGGCATGGCAACGCATTGCACAGGACGCCGGCGTCAAGCCGGAGTGAGAAGGCATGCAATCCAGCAGTTCGTTCGATAAAAGCGGCGTGGATGCGGCCATGTTGGCCGGTCTGCGCGTCGTCGATTTCGGCCAGTTCATCGCAGCGCCGTCGGCAGGACAGGTCATGGCGGATCTGGGCGCCGACGTGATCAAGGTCGAGCCTCCGGGCGGCGATGCAAGCCGTCGCTCGGGCTGGCAGACGGATGCCTGTGGCCCCATGTTTTCCGCTTATAACCGCGGCAAGCGTTCGATCGTCCTCGATCTGCGCCGCGCGGAAGATCGTGGCGTGGCGATGGATCTGGTGCGCCGCGCCGATGTGGTGCTGCAGAACGCGCGTCCGGGCGTCATGCAGAAGTACGGGCTTGGCGCCGAGCAGCTTCGAGGTCTGCTTCCTCGGCTTGTCTACGGCTCCGTCAACGGCTTCGGCGACAGTGGGCCGGCGGCGGCGCGTCCGGGCCTCGATATCGCCGCGCAGGCCGAAAGCGGAATGATGAGCATGAACGGCGATGCCCACGCCGATCCGACACGTGTGGGGTTCACGGTCGTCGATGTGCTGGCCGGCCGTACGCTGGCGACGGGCGTGCTCGCCGCGCTGGCGCGCCGTGGCATCACCGGACAAGGTGCCCACGTCAAGGTGTCGCTGATCGACGTGGCAGCCGATGCGCTGAGCCAGCAATGGGCCGAGTATCAGTTGCTCGACGCGGCGCCGTCACGCTGCGGCAACGGCCAGCCGACGATGGCGCCGGCGGCGGATGTGGTGCCGACTGCCGACGGCAGAATCGTGATCTCGGCCTATTTGCAGGACCACTTTGCCCGCTTGTGCGAATGCCTGGGGTTGCCGGAACTCGCGCAAGACCCACGCTTTCACGACAACGCCTCGCGCGTGGCGAATCGACGCGCCTTGCTCCGGATGCTTGCCGGCGCGTTGTCGGCGCTGACCACCGAGGAAGCTTGCCGAACGCTCAATGCCGCTGGGGTCGTCTGCGGCGCGGTGCGCGACCTGCGCGATGCCATCCAATACGCGCAGGCCGCGACACCGGAACGAGTGATCAGCGTGCCGTCACCCGGCAACCGGACACTGCGCATGCCGGCCTTGCCCATGACGATCGACGACGGAAGTCCGCGCGATGCTGCGCTTCCCGATCTCGGCCAGCACACGGCCGAGATCCTTGCCGAGCTGGACCGGCAGCGGGAAACGATGGCGTAAGTCGCTTCAAACGAGCGCCTCGCGATGAATGTCACGCGGCGCTCGTTTGGCGTTTGGCTTCGTCCAACAGCCATCGCAGAAAGCTGGCAATGGCCGGCTTCTGCTCCGCCTTGGGCATGGTGACGGCGTAGTACGCGAATTCCGTCGGCCAGGGCCGATCCAGCGCAATCGCAAGCCGACCGCTGGCAATTTCCTCTCGCGCATAGAGATCGCGAACCAGCGCAATGCCCTGGCCGGCTTCCGCCGCGCGGATCAGCAGGAAATCGTCATCGAAGGCGGGGCCGCGCTCGATGCGCGGATCGCTTTCCACGCCCAGCGCCTTCAGCCAGAGACGCCAGTCGGACCGATCCGAATCCTGCAGCAACGGATAGTCGAGGCAATCGATGGCTTCACGGATCGGCGGCCCCTCGGCCAGCAATTTCGGACAGGCAACCGGAATCAGTACCGGTGCCATCAGATAGTGCGCTTCCAGTCCAGGGTAATTGCCCAGGCCATGCCGGATCGCGATGTCGACGCGGTCGCGGCGCAAGTCGGCCAATGCGGACGACGCTTCGACACGCACTTCGATATCCGGGTGCCGATCGGTAAATGTGCCCAGCCTTGGCACGAGCCACGATGCGGCGAAGGTGGGCACGGCACTGACGGTCAACGTCTGGCGCGCATTGATGGCGTCCAGCGTGGCAAGGCTGGCTTCGATCTGGTCGAACGCCCGCAACAGGGCCGGATGCACCTGTGCTCCCGCGGGCGTCAGTTCGACGCCGTAGCGTGTACGGCTGAACAGGCTGACACCGGTACGCTCCTGCAACAGCTTCAATTGCTGGCTGACCGCGCCGGGCGTCACGCCCATCGCGTCGGCCGCCCGTTTCAGGCTGCCGTGCCGGCCGGTTTCGACGAAGGCGCGCAATGCCAGCAACGGAAGTACCGAGCCCATGTATTGAGGTTTTCTCTTGTCGGAGTTCAGGGAAATCGAGCATGCAAAGCGGATCGCTGGCATCGCCGATATATGGGGTTTGTGTGTTTAGTCTAGCTGACTTCCAAAGGAAGGCAAACGAGGTGCTATCCAAGGCCGCCATGTGTGCGGATTCACGGCATGGATTGTGGAGGTGGTTGGCCGCTGAATTTAGCTGAGCTATATACACGAGCCAGATTAAATCGTTTCTTGTCGCGCTTGTTTCGCCATAGAGTTTTCTCTGTTTTACCAATGAGGAAACCGCAATGACATTGAATCCTTTCCCCGACGAGAATCTCCCTGCTGCCGGCATGCCCGGCGCTTCCGCGCCAGCGTTTTCCATGCATGCGGGTTACCGCCGCATGTTCAGTCCCGATGCGCTGACGGTCGGGATCTTCCTTCCCTTGCGGTTCTATCAAGGGGATATGACCGTCCTTTCCGGCCAGGCCGATCTGGTGACCAGGATCGATCGCCTCGGCTTCGCGGCCGTGTGGGTTCGCGATGTTCCGCTGTTCGACCCTAACTTCGGCGATGCGGGGCAGGTATTCGATCCCTTTACCTACCTTGCCTTTCTGGCGGCCGGCACCCGGCGCGTCGCGCTCGCGACCGGAAGCGCGATCTTTACCTTGCGACATCCGATCGATCTGGCGAAAGCCGCCACGACAATCGACCAGCTTTCCGGTGGCCGGCTGGTGCTGGGCATTGCGTCCGGCGATCGGCCGGTCGAGTTTCCGGCCTACGGCATCGATCATGATGGACGTGGCGAGCGTTTTGCCGAGACGGTTGCCTGGTTCCGGCAGTTGATGCAAGGAGGAAGGCTCGACATACGTTCATCGCTGGGAGCGATGCGGAATGTCGAGCTGCTCCCCAAGCCGGTGTCGGGCGCGATTCCGCTGATCGTGACCGGTAGCTCGCGCCAGTTTCTGGAATGGGTCGGTCGACACGCGGATGGGTGGCTGACGTATCCGGGACCGACATACACCGGCGCCGGTCCGCAACGGCTGGCCGAAAAAATCCGCGCATGGCGAGCGCTGATTCCCGACGGTGGCTTCCGGCCCCATATGACGAACGAATGGATCGAGCTGGTGGACAACCCGGATTATCCGCGCACACCGATGAACGGCGGGTTCATCCTGAAGACCGGCCGCAAGGGCCTGATCGATCTGCTTCAAGAGTGGAAAGCGGCTGGCGTCAACCATGCCGCCCTGGGCATCCAGTATTCGTCGCGTCCCGCCGCCGAGATCATCCAGGAGTTGGCCGAAGAGGTGCTGCCGTTGTTCCCTTCGCATGAAGGCCCGGAGCCAGCGAACGCCGATTGGTAGCCGGTCCGGGCGCCGCGCATCCATAACAACGTTTTTGTCAGGGTTAATGCCCGCCGTCGCCGATGCTGGCAAAATCCGCACCGTGGCCCGTTGGGGCAAGCCTTGAACCTGCCGAATCGCTGAATTGCATCGCGCAGGTTTTTTACATCGTAATTTCGTACTGATCGATATAAAAATAACCGCTATAACACCAATGACAAGCGTGTCCACCACACCCTCCTCGACTCGCACGATGGCGGCCATGCCGTTCGCCGTCTATATCCTCGGACTGACCGTCTTTTGCCTGACCACCTCGGAGTTCATGGTGGCCGGCATGATGCCGTCGCTGGCCGCGGCCTTCGGCGTGCCGGTCGAACGCATCGGCTATCTGGTGTCGATCTATGCGGCGGGCATGGTGCTCGGTGGACCGGTGCTGACCGTGGCGCTCGCGCGCGTACCGCTGCGCCCGGCGCTGCTCGGTTTGCTGGCCACGTATATGGTCGGGCAGATCGGCTGCGCGATGGCGGATGATTACCTGGTGATGGCGATCGGCCGCGCGGTGACGGGGATCGCCGCGTCGGCGTGCTTCGGCATCGTGCTGTCGATGTGCGCGGAGATGGTGGCGCCGGAAGTTCGCGGGCGCGCTGCGGCGATCGTGATCGGCGGCCTGATGATCGCTACCGTCGCAGGCTTGCCGCTGGCTACGCTGGTCGACCTGCACCTGGGCTGGCGAGCGAGCTTCTGGCTGCTGGTGGTGCTGACCGGCCTTTGTGTGCTGGCGGTGCGTTGGAAGATTCCCGCGACATTGACCACCAGCACCAACGGCATGCGCAGCGAACTGGCCTCGCTGGCCAATCGCGAGCTGTGGGCGGCCTATACGACCAGCGCGCTGATCATCGGCGCGACCTTTGCCGGCTTCAGCTATTTCGCGCTGGTGCTGACCAAGGTGTCGGGATACTCGCCGTCTTCGATTCCCGCTCTGCTGGGCCTGTATGGCCTGGCGACCGTGATCGGCAATGCGGTGATCGGCCGCTTCGCCGATCGGCATACGATGCGCATTCTGCTGTGGGGATTGGTCGTGCTGGCAGGCGCGTTGGCCTTGTTTGCCGTCTACGCGGATCAGCCGATGGTTGCGGTCATGGCGATGCTGCTGGTCGGACTGACCGGTGTGTCGCTGAACCCGGCGATGGTGGTGCGCGTGATGCGCGCCGCGCCGCCGGGGCCGCTGGTCAATACGATGCATACCGCGGTAATCAATATCGGCCTGATGTCGGGCTCGTGGCTCGGCGGCGTGGGCATCAGCCATGGCTGGGGGCTGCGGTCGCCGCTGTGGGTCGGCACGGTATTGGCCGTGGCCGGCGTAGTGGCGGTGCTGCCCTATGCGCTGCGGCGATCGCAGGTGTCTGGTGCGGGCTTTCAGGCGGAGTGCGCGAAGGGATAGACCCGCTTCGCGCGTCCGTTTCCAGTCAATCGCGCGAGAACACGGCACCCTTGCCAGGCCGGATATAGCGCGGCGTCGGAAGGCCCATGGCTTTCGCGGCATTGAGGATGCCGTCCTCGATCGCCCCGGCGTCGCGCACGCCTTGATATTCGCCGTCCTTGAAAATCACGTTGGCGCCGTAGACCACCATGAATCCTTCCGCTGCCTCCTTGGCGTCCGCCGGAACGGAAAAGGTATGGACCGAGCCGCCGGGCTCATACAGATAGCTGCCGGCGGTCTGGCGATCGTCCGGGTATTCGACGTAGTTCCATTCGCCTTTCGTCGTAAAGAAGTGGACGGTGCCGGTGTGGAAGTGCGGGGGCAGCGTCGTGCCCGGTTCGAACTTGCCGTACAGCACCCAGACGCCGTTCTCGCGGTCGAGGAAGAGCGGAATGATCGTCGAGCCGGGCTCGGAACCGGCGAATTCCACCGCGTCATGGATATTCACCGTCAGCAGGCGGTCTTGATGTGTGACGACCTTGGGCAAGGCCATGATTTGAATCTCCTCTGATGTGGGATGGTTCTGCTGATACCGTTCACAGAAGACCAAGCGCGCGCAACTTGGCATCCGGCGCGGAGTACGGGCGCTCGCAGATGATCTTGTCCGAGCCCGGCGCGAATTCGAACGTGGCGGCAATCCGGATGCGGAAGGTGCGGCCGGTCGGCTCATAGGTCTTGCCATTGGCCTTCAACGGGCCAAGATGCGTGCCCTGCAGCCAGAATTCGACCAGCACGGTATCGCCATCGGCCGCAATGGCAATGATCTCGTTCTTCAGATCCGGAAAGGGCACCCGCGACGAATCGAAGTACCCGCGCACCTCGGCCTCGCCATCGAATACCACCCCACTGCCGTGCATCTCGTAGCGCGGATGCGAGAAGGTATCGATCACGGCGTCCCAATCGTGGACGCACTCCAGCGCCATATGGTCGCGTACGGTCTGGATGCGGGCTTCATTCAAGGTGGAAGACATAGACGATTCTTGTGGTGATGTCATGGAAGGGGAACCGCCCGCGTTTGGGCGGCAATGCATCAGTCGAGCGACATGTGCGCCTGTTTGGCGATCGATTTCCACATCGGGATATCGCGCGCATTGATGGCTTGCTGCTCGGTGCCGGAAACGTACTTGGCCGTAATGCCCAGCGACAGCAGCTTGCTGACGACCTCGGGTTCCTTCAGCGTCTTCTCGAGCACGGTCGACAGCTTGTCGACGATTGGCTTCGGGGTCTTGGCCGGGACATACATCGCCCATGTCAATTCGCGGTCGAAGTCGACGCCTTGCTCCTGGTAGCTGGCCACGTTCGGCAGACTCGGCGAACGCTTGGTGCAGACGGCCAGCGCCTTGACCTTGCCTTCCTTGACGAACGGCGTCGCGGTCACCATGTCGACGAAGGCCACGGAGATATGGTTGCCGAGCAGATCGGTGATGATTTGCGAGGTGCCTTTGTAGGGCACGTGCTGCAGCGGGATGCCGGCCTTCTGGCTCAGGATCTCGCCGCAGAAATGTCCGGTCGAGCCCGATCCCCAGCTGGCGTATTGAATGGGCGCCTGCTGTTTGCGGGCCAGGGTCATCAGCTCTTTCAGATTGTTTGCCGGATACGAATTCGACGCGACCATGACAATCGACGAATTGCCGATGGTTCCCAGGCTCTGGAAGTCGCGCACCGGATCGTAGGGCAGCTTCGCGTAGGTCGCGGCCGCCAGCGGATGCGTCGACATGCCGCCGATCATGATCGTGTAGCCGTCGGGCGTTGCCGTCGCCACCGCCTGAGTGCCGATCGTGCCGGCCGCGCCAGGCTTGTTCTCGACCACCACCGGTTGCTTCAGCTGCGCGGCAAAGCGCTCGGCCAGGAAGCGGCCCAGCGTATCGCCGCCACCGCCGGCGGAGAAGGGCAGCAGCATGCGGATCGGGCGCTCGGGATAGGCGGCTGGATCGGCTGCCTGCGCGGTGGCGGCCGCCACGGCCAGCAACGCGGTGGTGAAGAGCTTCTTCATGTCTTGTCTCCAAGGGTGTTCGCCCGTTCTGCGATGCGGGGGTTCGGGAGTGGCGTTTCCTTGCGTGTGGAAACGTTTCCATTGCAGTGTCGTCGAGCGTGGAGCGGGCAGCAATCATGGTTAACGCTATGCTGCGCCGAATCGGCGCATCGGCTACTGTGTCTTTATGGAAACGTTTCCAATATTCGATGACATGGAGCCAAGATGAGCTTGCTGTTCGGAGGCGTATGCCAAGTCGGCTACGTCGTGCGGGATATCGAGAAGGCGATGCGGCACTGGAGCGAGGTGCTCGGCGTCCGGCCGTGGTTCTACAAGAAGGAAGTGGGCACGACCGAGTTTCGCTACTACGGTGAAGCGTCGGCCTTGCCGGATCTGTCCATCGCGCTTGCCAATTCCGGCGGCGTGCAGATCGAGCTGATCCAGCAGCGCAATGATGCGCCGTCGCTCTATCTCGATTCGCTGAGGCACTTCGGCGAAGGCATGCAGCATATCGCGTACTGGACCAACGACCGCTTCGACGAATTCGCCGAACGACTGCGTGCCAGCGGCTATGTCGAGGGGCACGGAGGGCGTATGGGCATGCGCGGCCGATTCGCCTATTACGTCCATGCGGACTTGCCGGGCAACATCGTCGAGATTTCGGAAATGTCCGGCGGCAAGGGCGAATACTTTGCGGCGATTGCCGAGGCGGCGAAAGGCTGGGACGGCGCCGATCCGATTCGGCGCATTGGAGCGCCGCAATGAGCGCGGCCGAGGCCACGGCGGCGGGCCGGCACGTTGCGGTGGTGACCGGCGCCGCGCGCGGCATCGGCCTGGCAATCGGCAATCGGCTTGCGGCCGACGGATATGCAGTCGCCCTGTGGGATCGCGACCGAGCGCTGTTAGATCAGGCCGCTCGGACATTGCGAAGCAATGGCGCACGGGTGTTGCCGGTGTCAGTCGACATCACCGATCGCCAACAGGTCGAGCGGGCATTTGCACGGACGGTCGAAACTCTGGGCGCGCCCACAGCGCTGGTGAACAATGCCGCCATCCTCGGACGCAGAGGGCCGACGGTGGAGGCGTCCGTCGACGAATGGAAGCTCGTCTTCGACGTCAATGTGTTCGGCGCATTGCAATGCGTGCAGGCAGTCGTGCCTTCGATGGTGAAGAACGGCTGGGGGCGCGTCGTTAACGTGGCCTCGGTCGCCGGCAAGGAGGGCAATCCCTTTGCCGGCGCCTATGCGGCATCGAAGGCCGCATTGATCTCGATGACGAAAAGCCTGGGCAAGGAACTCGCGGAGACCGGCGTACTGGTCAACTGCATCACGCCCAGCGCTGCCGATACCGATATCTTCGGTCAGCACGACGAGAGCCAGCGGGCGCAATTGCAGGCCCGCCTTCTCGAACGCGTGCCCATGAAGCGGTTCGTGCGCGTCGAGGAGGTGGCGGAAATGGCCGCATGGCTGTGTTCCGCGCGCTGCAGCTTCAGTACCGGGGCGGTATTCGATATCAGCGGCGGCCGCGCGATGTACTGATGGGCGGGTAGGGCAGGGCCATCGGATCGACGATAATAGCGGCCCCAGGGCCCGCTACGATTACCGCCAGCTCAGATCTTCAAGCCGGACCATCGATGACCAGCCGAACGCGCACCCCCAGCTCCGACACGCCAGCCCGCGTCACGATCCGCGACGTGGCGCGCGCCGCCGGCGTCTCCGTGGGTACGGCATCTCGCGCACTGAACCGCAGCGGACCTGTCAGCGAGGCCGCGCTCCAGGCCGTCGAACGGGCCGCGAAGGCGCTGGCCTATGCGCCCGACCCCATTGCGCAAAGCATGCGCACCGGTACCTCCGGCGTCGTCGGCCTGCTGGTGTCCGACCTGGCCAATCCGCTCTACGCCCGCATCATCACCGCGGTGGAAGCGCGCCTGCAGCGCGAAGGCTATGCAATGGTGGTCGGCAACACGCATAACGACAAGGCGCAGGAAGAGCTGATGGTCGACCTGTTCCGCCGCCGCCGCGTCGACGGACTGATCCTCGGCCCCTGCGAAACCGAGCGCCCCGATTACCTCGCCCAAATCTCCCGCGATCTCGCCGTCGTCGCCATGGACCGCGACTTCGGCGCCCAGGGTTCCGGCGTCCACGTCGAACACGCCCGCGGTTCCTACGAAGCGACGCGTTACCTGCTCGACCTCGGACACACCCGCATCGCACTGATGACATCCGACGGCGCCCTGCGCCCCGGCCGCGAACGCATCAGCGGCTATCGCAAGGCACTGGAAGAGCGCGGACTGACCGTCGATAGCGAGCTCGTGCGCTCCAGGCGCTCGGCGATGGATCTGTCATTCAGCGATGCACTGGCGCTGCTATCCGCCAGGGACCGCCCGACGGCCTTTATCTGCCTCGGCACCCGGATCCTGTCCGGTGTCCTGCAGGCGATAAAGCAGACAGGGCACCACATGCCGCAGGATGTCAGCCTGATCTGCGTGGGGGATAGCGATCTGGCACAGCTCTATACGCCGGCGATTACCGCCATCGATTGGGATCTGGAGGCGGTGGGGACGGCGGCGGCGGAGATGTTGTTGCGGTCTATAGGGGCTGGGTCCAGCGGGGACGATATGAACGCGGCAGCGGGGCGGGAGATTCGGCTTGGTACGCGTGTCGTTATGCGGGAATCATGTGCGCGGCCTTTGGATGACGGAAGGTAGCCGTCGGCATCAGCGATGCGGCGTTGTGGTGGCCATTCCCGACGGGAGGTCCCGTAGACCCACCCCGACGTAGAGTTATTGGTCAACGCCGGTGGCGCGGAGCATACGCTACGTCGGCCGTCTTCATTCCCCACTTGAGGCCAACGTGCTCGAAAGCCGAGATCTACTCGAGCACGTTTTTTTTCACGATGGTGTCAACGACCCTGGACAAATTCGATATCCCAATATTGGCTGGTAAAGGAAAAATTCTCGGCAAATCCAGCAACGCTCCCCAGCTTTGAGGTCCACGTCTGTGGCACTACCCGCGAGCAGCACGACTCCGGTGTCCATTAGAGCCAGTACCCCACCGTGGCCAAGTCGCTGAGTGCACCACAGCTGGCCCTCCTTATGAACTGCCGTCGCCCCGGCAAGCAGAGGGTGACGATATGCCCGCACAAGCAAGAACAATGGAATCGGGCACGAGAACAAGCAATAAGTCGTTGGAGAGAACTCCTGGAGACCAACATTTGGTAAGGCGACACAATGACATTGTATGACTCGAACCAAGACACCGCCTAGGGTTTGCACCGGCCGGCGAGATGGTGCTGCAGGAGGCGAGGCACTGGGCCGGTGCAATCAGTATTGGATTTATCCCGAGCAGGACGATAGCGGATGATCTCTTACCACAAGAGTTGACTAACTGGAATACGTAAGGGCCCTTCCCAGAGGGGTATGTTCGATAGTGTAAGGTAGTGATAGTGTGCGTCCGTGCCGCGAGGCAATCGAGTGATTATTACTGTCGATTCATCGAAGACTCGTCATTCCTTGCTCTGCAAGCGCCGAACTAGAAATATTTATGTGACGTAGAAACTCGAAATGAAAAGAAATATTACAATAAATGATCTTTCGTCAATTAGAACAAGAAATCTGGTCCGAGGATTAATTTCTGCCGAGGACGCGACGGAATCGGTTCGACTCATCAAGAAAATACGCGCGACCTCCTCTGAGCAGGATTTTCATAAGGTCCTTGAGATACTTCGAACAAGCGCGATCTTTAAGAACAACGCCATTGGCAGAGACTTCAATAAGACTTTCCCGCGTATTGTGGGAAAGCGCCCAATATATTCGCTTGACGAGATCTGCGGAAAAATAGATAAAAATAAAAGTAAATTAATATTTCTTACCGAGTTGGCGGCGCAAATAGTTTCGTCGATTGCTGCGCTAGATTGGCAGCAAGCGGTCAATGGCTGCCGAGCACTCGCGGGAAACGAAGGTGTGTCCATCTTTCTCTTGCGGGTACTCCATTTCATACGTGCGAGAGCGACAGAGGATCCGGACGTTCCTGAAGCTGTGGACACATTGCTACTCGAAGTCGGATTGAGCAACGTTCGGTATTTGTCGTTGGCAATCAAAGAGTTAAGCAGTGAAAAAACCGATTTTTTCAATATTTGTGAAAAAATTCACGGTCTCGAAGAAAGCCTCGTATCCGCCATCGCAAGGAGCTTCGTCGACCATATTCCAAGAACATATGAATCGTTCCTCGAAACACTCGTTGCATACTATTACATTTCGGTGTTCGATGCTTTCGTATATCTGTGTGGTACGAATCGCTTGGAGCTGCCGTTTGTGCCGGCTGTCCCTGAGGGACTAATTTCCGCTTATAAAAAGCTCTCAAAAATTGAAGTCGATCCATCTCGATATTACGACACCTGGGATCCATATGTCGGCATCGACTACTTCAGAGAGTCGTTTCTCCTTATAGAAGTTGAGTCATTCTTTAATTTTAGAACGCTCCACGCTGCGGTATTTAATCGACAAGAAGCTAAGGATATACAGAGAATACCATTTGAGCGTCGATTGTTGAATCAATATTATTCGAAGATCACAGAAATTCGGGATATTGGGATAGAAAACGCCAATATTTCACTGCGACAATCAGAGTTCAATAAACATGAATCTTGCCATTTCCAAAATTCCTGCGCTCTGGTGTACCTTCTCGAGAAGCGGGACGGTGATATCGGGGAAGATCAGCTAGGCTTCGTGCGATTAATGTCCCTTACAAGAGACATTGGGCTTATTTGTCCGCCCCAGTATATCGAAGCTGTAGGTGCGTGTGCGGATATACCAGAGTTAAAGATTGTAGTCACCTGCCTCTCACATATAAGGCAAAAAAGCCAGCTTAAGGAGCATGAGCTTAGGGCTGTAATTCAGGAAACAGCCGTTTTGCAGTTCGCGGGTAAGCTTACTGATCTTGTAGGCTACATTTATGACATATCTCCGGCGGTCGCCGAGCACCTCATATTGACGGCGGACGAAACGTTTTTAAGCAAACTCTTTCAAATCATAAAAAATCCGAATGCGGCGATTGAAGAGCGGGCGAATATCTTAGAATGGTATGGAAACCTCACCGCAGATAGTGCATACATTGAGCGTGCCAAAAACCTGCGCATCGATGTGCAGATTAGCAGAGAAAAGGGGACGATCGATGACTCTCGGATTTATGTAGACCCAGTCCGGTTCACACAATGGGTAAACGATCAAGTTATCGATGATATAAGCTTACTCCTCGAGGTCATTCCACAGCAGCCCGAGCTTACACTAGTCTCCCTGAATTGGGACAAGGTGAAAACTGGGATGACAGCACATGACCAGATCGGCAGTCTGCTGTTGAAGTGTTATGAGGAATTTTGTACGAATAAAATATTCGGAATTGCATCATATCTAGGCCGCCGCATTCGCCATGGAACCTTAAAGGGAACCGGTTTCAGTGATGTGAATGTTTTTGCGAAGGATGTCAGGTACAAAAATCTGTTCGCAAACAAAGAGTTTGATGACGCATTTCGTGTTTGGGTCAAAGAGTACGAGTCTACGCTGGATAAGTTGCGAGACTCCTTCTTGCATGTGCACGATAAAAAGAAGCCCGAGGGAATGATATTTAGAGATTTCCGCTCTGTGAATAAGCGGAACACGGCCAATCATATGCTGCACGACATAACGAAGTCCTTTAAGATTAATAAGACAGCCATTGAGCTGCCGTATATAATTACGGAATATTGCTGGAGATTAATCGAGGAGGATCTGGCTGCCATCAGAAAATTTTTGATGGAACAAAAAGCAAAATATGCGGTATTCCGATTTGAGTCGGGATATCAGGGTTATTTGAGGCACCGAGAGGTACAAGAGTTCTGTCAGGAATTAAATTCCCTGACTGCGGAAAAATTCAGGATAATTTCATCTTGGTTTAATAAGCCGTCTATAGCGTCGCCTAGTGCAGATATAACGCTTCTTTTCAGGGCGGTCGTTTCCGAGATAAGGGGATTTTTTCAGGACTACAACCCTCGGATTGAGGTTGAAAACCATGAATACACTTTGAACGGCGGAGCCTATTTCGTAATCTACGATGCGTTATATATTCTGATATATAATGCTGCAAAATATGGAAAGAAGGACGGAGTGCTTAGCATGGTGATTTCCCCGGGCGCCTTTCCGAACAAGATTGGGGTTAATATATCCATTCGTTCTCAATTGGAAGACGGTACGAGAATGGAGGACGTAGAGCGCTCTATTTCTATGGCTTTGGAAGGAGACTGCGAGGACGCACTCATCGTTGAGGGTAGAAGCGGGATAAAGAAACTTCGTCGTATGGAACAAACAGGATATATCGGTGGGGTGGCTTACCATTTTGAAGGTGATTCGGTTATTGCCTCCTTTAATTTTGGTATTGATTATCAATCATGAGAGTCCTTATAGTCGAAGATGACTATTTTAAGTTTTCAAAAATATCTACTGTCATTGCCGCGGCATTTCGGGGTGTTGATTTTCGTCATTATGATAATGTTTTTGGCGCCATAAATTACCTGAAGAGCGAAACTCCGGACGCAATTGTCTTGGATATGTCGCTGCCTAGTCATCCTGCGGTTGCTGGACAGGGCAGCCCAGTTTCAATGCCTGCCGGGGGAATCGAGATAATCTTGGAGATAAGGCGATTGCGTATGAGCAGGATACCGATCCTCGTTTTGACGCAATATCCCGATGTGGAAGTGGAGTACGAATATTATTCAATTGAGGAATCGGGGCGTGTTATCAAAGATCTTTACGGGATAGAGAATCTGAAGGTGGTCCACTACGATAATGACTCTGTTCAATGGGTTCACCAAACTGAGCGTTTTTTGGAAAGTCTATGAAATATTTGGTGATTGAAGACGACGTCGAAAAGCTTGCCGCCATTCGAGAGGCGATAAGGTCCGAGGACTCTTTCCCCAGTATTGAAACTGCCGATAACCTCGTCGATGCTCGTAGGCTACTTCTAACAAAGGCATACGACCTCGTGGTCTTTGATGTCTATCTTCCTCCGCGTCCTGGGTCGAAGGAGGAGCAGGATATCTCAGAGGATTTATTGATAGATTTTGCAAAGAGCAAAAACTATCACAGCGTGTCTATAGCGATTACCCGATATGCGGACGATTCACTTTCTCGCTCCAGGCTGTTTAACGACAATGGTGTGACGCTTGTTGTATACTCGGAGGATAACCAATGGAAGCGGAGTCTTTCGCAGCAGATTCGGAAATGCAGTGAAAAGAGCCGTTTGGATTTCGTGATATTTTGCGCACTAACAAAAGAACGCTTAGGTTACGGAAGTACAGATGCAAAATTGGGGGTGTTGAAAAATATCGGTGGTCTGAATTGCCAAGAAATGACCATTGGGGATTTTCGGGGGATGTGTGTGAAGCCTCAGCATATGGGCTTGGTTAATATGGCTATCGCGGCTACGAAGGCCATCGAACTATTCAAGCCAAAAATCGTCGCTATGAGCGGCATATGCGCGGGGGTGGAGGGTGAATCTAAGTTGCTGGATATTGTGGTAGGTCAGGTATGTTGGGAGTGGCAGACCGGAAAGTTCAAAGATGGTAAATTTCGCCAGGAACCTTATCAAGTTTCCGTCAATGCGAACTTTAAGACTGCCATTGAGCAGATTTCCGAGCAAACCGATTTTCTTCGACGGATAAAGTCGGACTTATTTGATAGCGAGTTAAGAGAATCGGGCATAAAGATCGCTCCCATCTCTTCTGGCTCCGTCGTTGTTGCTGATGGAAATATGATGTCGAGCATCGGCATGCAACATCGCAAGTGGGCTGCGCTGGAAATGGAGATGTACGCATTGTATGAGGCGGCCAAACAGTCGGTCCCGGAACCGTTGTTCTTTGGTGCTAAGTGCGTAGTCGACATGGGGGATTCCGCTAAAGGAGATGCACTACATGCGACAGCGTGTTCGCTGTCAGCTCGGTTCGTCATTGAAGTGTTAAAGCTGCAGCTTCCGAAGCTTGTTGACGACTGACCGTTACTCAGACTGGTTGTAATTCGCAATGCGCGGCTCGGATTGTTTTCCGTAGCAGGGGGGCGGTTCGATAAACCCAAAGTGAGATGACCCTTGTAACCTGTTGCCACATTGTAGGCGGCAAGGCGAGGCGGAAGCCAACCTGCGGAATCACGGTGTTGCCGGATACGCAGCGAACGAATCGACAAGGACGAAAGATCGGTCAGGCAGAATCGCGCTTTCCTGGATGCCTTGCTGGCAGCCGTGAATGACGAGCACACAATAAGGAGCCCTGCTGAACCATCGTCCAGCAGGGCTTTTTATTGGCGAGATTGCGATCTAGTCGATCAGCGTTGCGCCGATTGACTACCCTTCGCGTACACCCGTTCACCGGCCACCCAGGTCTCCAGCACCTGAATCTTCCAGATGTCCGCCGGTGCGACCTTGAACAGGTCGCGGTCCACCAGGATGAAGTCGGCCCACTTGCCTTTCTCCAGCGAGCCCAACGTCTTTTCCTGATGCTGCGCGTAGGCGGCATCGAGGGTGAACGCGCGGAATGCCTGCGGCAGCGTCATCGCTTCCTCGGGATGCCAGCCGTTGATCGGGCGGCCTTCATGATCTGTGCGCGTGACCGCGGCGTGCAGACCGTAGAACGGGTTCGCCGATTCCACCGGGAAATCCGAGCCACCCGCGATCACGGTGCCTTGCTTCAGGAAGGTCTGCCAGGCGTAGGCGCCTTTGATGCGCTCCTTGCCGATGCGGTCTTCCGCCATGTTCATGTCGCTGGTCGCGTGCGTGGGCTGCATCGACGCAATCAGGTTCAGCTTCTTGAAGCGCGGGATATCGGGCAGCGAAACGACTTGCGCATGCTCGATCCGATTGCGCAGGTCGCGGCCGCCGACGTCCTTGTAGGCGACTTCCATCGCGTCGAGCACCTGATGGTTGGTCTTGTCGCCGATCGCGTGCACATTGACTTGATAGCCGGCCTTCAGCGCCGTCTTCACGTTGGCCTGCATCACGGCATCGCTCATGAACAGCAGGCCGCTATGCGCGTGATCGTCGGTGTAGGGCTCCATCAGTGCGGCGCCACGGCTGCCGAGCGCACCGTCGCCGTAGAGCTTCACGGCGCGCAGATCGTAGCGGTCATTGCCGTAACCGATCAGCGGTCCCTTGGCGGACAGCGTCTTGAAGTCATCGCCAGTGTCGCGAATCATCCCGTAGATGCGCGTGGTCAGCTTGCCCTGGTCGGCGAATTCACGATAGATGCGGTCATCGGCGACGGTCACGCCGGCATCGCCGACGGAGGTCAGGCCCAGCGCATTCAGATGCGCGACGGCGGCGGCCAGCGCGGTGCGGCGATCATCGTCGGAGTAGGGCGGAATCACGTTGTTGACCAGCGCCATCGCCTTGTCGATCAGCACGCCGGTCGGATTGCCGTTCGCATCGCGCTCGATACGGCCGCCGGCCGGGTCCTTGGTGTCGCGCGTGATGCCAGCCGCCTGCAGCGCCTTGGTGTTCAGCCAGGCAGCGTGGCCATCCACCCGCACCAGGCGCACCGGACGGTCCGATACCGCGGCATCCAGCTCGGCGGCAGTCGGGAAGCGGCCGAGCTTCCAGTTCACCTGATTCCAGCCATAGCCGAGCAGCCATTGGCGCTGCGGGTTCTTCTGCGCGTAGTCGCGGATCTGGCCTTGCGCTTCCTGCAGGGTTTTCGTTCCCGACAGCGAAATCTCGGTCGTCTTGAAGCCCAGCCGGAACACGTGGCCGTGCGCATCGATCAGGCCAGGCAGCAGCGTCTTGCCCTGGCCGTCGATGCGCTTGGCATCGGGATATTTCGCGCGCAGCGCGGCGGCGTCGCCAGTCTCCAGGACCTTGCCCTGGTCGAACACCAGGCCGCTGAAGCTGGCGATCTTGTCGTTCTGCAGCGTGTAGCCCTGTACGGACTCGACCAGCGTGGGAGCGGCGTGCGCATGCACGGCGGCCATGGCGGCCAACGCGAGCAGCCTCGTGCGGATGGACTTCTTCAAGATGACTCCTTGTTGTTGTGCTGTGTTTTCTTATGGTGTTGCCGATGACGCCCGGGGCGGCGCCGATTCGCGGCATAGTGCCGCGAGTCATGGACAGGCGGTGGTCTGCCTTCTACTCGCCCGCATGACGGGCGGCATCATAAGAGAAAACAGGGGTGCGGGAAAGGCCAAGGGAATGCCTGACCGGGAAACGCAGTACCATCGCCATATCACGTGCCAAGGAGTGCCAAGGAGCGCGGCATGCAGTTTCTCTGGCCACAAATGCTCTGGCTGCTGCTGGGTCTTCCGCTGCTGGTAGCCGCCTACCTGTACCTGATTGCGCGGCGCAAAAAAGCCGCGCTGCTGTATTCCAGTGTTGCGCTGCCGCGCGCCGTGCTCGGTCGCAGGCAACGAATGCGGCGCCACATCCCGCCATTCCTCGTGCTGCTGGGGCTCGGCGTGGCCCTGTTGGCCTGCGCGCGTCCTACCGCCACCGTGACACTGCCCTCCGACACCGTCACGGTGGTACTTGCAATGGATACCTCTCGCAGCATGGCGGCGGCCGACGTGGCACCCACCCGCATCGCCGCCGCGCAGCACGCCGCCCGCGACTTCATCATCGGTTTGCCGGCCAGCGTGCGCCTGGGCATCGTGTCCTTTGCCGCCACGGCGACCGTGGTGCTTTCTCCGACTGACAGCCGGCAGGACATGCTCGATGCGATCGACCGCTTTCAACTGCAACACGGCACGGCCACCGGCAGCGGACTGATCCAGGCGCTGGCGGTGCTGCTGCCCAACGATGGCATCGACCTCGAAGCGATCATCTTCGGCGGCGAGTCGCTTGCGCCCGGCTCCGGCGGCAGATCACTGTCAGAGGCTGCCGCGGCGGAGGCGGTCCGCAAGCGCGAACAGGAGCAGCCTTCCCCGAGCCCCGGGTCCTATCGGCACGGCGCAATCATCCTGCTCAGCGATGGCCGCCGCACCACTGGCCCCGATCCTCTCGACGCAGCCCGGATGGCCGCGCAGCGGGGAGTCCGGGTCTATACCGTGGGCTTTGGTACGCCGCTGGAAGAGGGGGCGCCGGTGCCGGGCCTTTCCTCGCCGGTGCAACTGGATGAGGCTACCTTGCGGCAGGTCGCGATGTTGACCGATGGGGAGTACTTCCAGGCCAGCTCGGCGTCGGATTTGACGCAGGTTTATCGGCGGTTGAGTAGCCGGTTGGCGTTGGAGCGGAAGGAGGTTGAGGTTGGTGCGTTGTTGGCGGCGGGGGCGGTGGTGTTGCTGGTGGTGGCTTGTGGGTTGTCGGTGGTTTGGTTTCGGAGGTGAACTGGAGCGGTGGCAAGCGGTTGGGCTTCGGACAATTTTTCGTGTTCATATGTTATCGCTCGTGCGCGATCGCAGGCGATTGAAGCGTCGTTGCCTCGCTTTCGGCCGGCCCATTCGGCCTTATTCTGTCGGCGCTTCTTCCAGCGCAGTCCCTGCACGAACGACACATTCGAGTTCTACGTAAGAATTTCCCATCATCATCTTGTAGTGGGACTCGTGTCCAGACAACTTGAAGATTAGATGGAAAACCTTAAGATAACTTTGGACCGCGCCTTGGTCCATACTGACGTAGATATCGTCTTGGGCATAGTGCGAACCGTCGTTTAGCCATGACAAAAGGCTGTTGCAGATCATTTGATCTTTGCCTGGTAACCTTGTGCAAATATCTCTCGGCTCAATTCCTCCGAAAAACTTGAAGTAGTTTTCTAGGATTCTTCGCATGACGTTCCGAATGGTGAGCAGCGACGGATTCGGATTCTTCACTTCCGACCATAGCAGCTCATACGAAGTATGAATTGGATTTATCTCGTGGTTTTCAAGTTTCGAGTGCTTGGCTGGTTTGCGCACAACCCAAAACGTTTCGTCTTTAAGAGCCTTATCGATTCTGGAATTGTTGAACGAAACCTCCTTGTGGAAATAGACATTGTGCGTCAAAACAAAGACTTGTTTGACCGGGCTCGCCCCGCTACGAGCCTCATCGAAAACCCTCTTTATGAGGCTTCCGACAATGAACAGAATCTCGCTGTCCAAACTGGAGACTGGATCGTCGAAAACGACAATTCGATCCGTAGTGATGCCGCTTTCCGTCTCGCTACCTTTAAGCAGATGGTAGAAATACAGAAAGGTCACAAATGTCTTCTCCCCCTCGCTCAGCGTCTCCTTGGCGTCCGACTTGTCCTCCCGGATTAGCTTGTAAGAAGTGCCGTTATCAGCCATCGAAAGCGAGAAGCCGTGAAACCCAAATGAGGAAAGCAGGGAATTAATAGCATCAATTGTCGGCTTTACGCTCGTTGTCTGTTTTTCCAGCTCGCGAATTGCAGTCTCGCGAGTCAGAATTTCTTGGTTGAAATTATAAACCCTTTCCTCAATTGTTTTGATGGTCCTTTCCAGCTCAGCCTTTTTGCTCTTATAACTAGAGTATGCTGCGCTCAAATCCGCCTCAACCAGGTGCTTCCAGACATCGGAAGTCAGCCTTGTCCTTTCCTTGCCGATGTTTTTCACCAATGCGTTATGTTCGACAATCTTCTTGTTGGCGTTGGCTATGAGCTCGTGGATTGTGGCGGTGATGTTTCGAATTGATTCAAGCTCAAAAATCTGGCTCGGCTCTTTGGCCTTCTTGATAAGCTGCTGTGCATTGAGTTGGAGCTTTGCTTCGAGTAAGTCGCGCTCACGTCGAAAGTTATCGACGTCCAGAAACTTTGAGGGGGCCTCCAAAATCTGTCCAAGCTCTTGCAGGACGCGAGCCGCTTCGGTTTTGTAGTTGTCGAGCAGCAACGCAATGGCCTTGCTGTCACGCTCAAATGACTCGTCGAAGTACTCGCTGAGGCTCATTTCAAACGCTTTATCTGTCTTTTGCTGGCAGAAGGGACACACGCGATCATTGACCTCGTAGTAACTTCTGCCCGCCTTCACCCAGTCGCTGTTGCCGAGCTTTTTGATCATCGCTGCGATATTCACGTCCTCCTTGCCGATCACCATTTTTTTAATGATCGTATCGGATTCGTAGTCCAGTAATGCAGCAAAGCCCACATTGGGCACAGTGCCCGCCTCGCTTAGGCTCTGGCCGAAAATCGTTTCTGCGCGATTGTGTAGCTCGTCCAAAGGTACAATCGGTGATGCATTGGTTTCGGCTTCGCGCAGGACCTTAGCCTTGAAGTCTTTCTTGCTGTTTCTGAATCCCTCAAACGCAAGGGAGAGCCGCCGTTTATGCTTTCCATAGGCCTCCCAGCACTGCTCTTGAAATAAATCTTCCAGTGTCGCCAATTCGCCGCGTTTTCCCGATGTGCCATCTTCCCCGTCAAGAACCCCTTTTAGGTTGGCCACCTTGTCTCTGTAGCCGTCGGCCTGCTGCTTCTTCTCCTTGATTTCGTCCTGTGTCTTGACCTGCTTTTCTCCCAGGGTGAAGACGCCTTTGAGCTCAGTGGACCGGCTGAAATTGCGCTCAACAAAATCCCGGTTATAGACCAAAGCCTGTAGCGGCCGGTCATCCTTCCAAGCAATCCCGCATAGTGGGTACCGTGTAGCGTCTGCTATCACTCTGCTGATCGTTGTTTTACCGGTACCATTGGCGCCAAAGATGAAATTTACGCGTTTGAGCGGCCCTAGAACCTCTGGCTGATCACCGTAGGTCGCCGTTTTCGATAGGGAAATGTTCTCGATCATCTTGCCGCCCCGTTGTTTATCTTGGTTTTCGCGTCACAGGATGCCAAAGGTATCGCGCATAGACAAGCCTGCGCCGCAACGATAAGCGTGACGAGGAGAGGCCATTACGAAGGCATTCGATCACGCTGCCAATATTCTTGGCTTGGGAGCTCAGCAGTTTTACGCCCGATGCAGAACCATCCCTCTAGGTGCGAGGGTGATGCAGTCCTTTGAGGGGGAAGCGGTTATGTCGCACGTCGAACTTCGGGCTTCTGGCCGAAGAGGGCGAGCGCCAGCTAGCCCTTAATCGTCCGTCACGGCTGGCGATAGCCGGACGTCAGCGTTTACATGGTCGCCCGATCAGCTCGATATTTCGGGGACCCGCTACATCTGGCCCTCAAGGCGCGCTCCGATTCCATGCTTGCCTTCCTTTCTTGCAAAGAAAGCGGTGCCCTTTCAAGCGTCTACTCCTTTGCCGCCAGCATATGACCGGAGTTCGTATCGCAGAAGTGGTCAGCTATCGCGGATCGAAACTCAGTTCAATTCGCGTGCCACCCGGTTCCATCACCATGGCATGCCACTTGGGACCGTTGCCGGAAAGCTCCGGCGCAAACTCGACCCGAACACCGGGATAAGCGCGGACCCGTGCGAAAAGGCTATCGAGCGAAGACCGATCCGGCACCTTCAATGCAAGGTGGTGAAGGCCAACGGTGTTCTTGCGATCGAAGGGGGCGAACGCCGTTGTATCCGCGACTTGCCACAGGGTGATCTTCGACGTCCCATCCGTGACGTACGCCGCAGGATAAGCCGGGTTGCTGCCGAATACGCGCCACCCCATGCATTCGGTAAAGAAGCGCGTCGAGGCCTCCAGGTTGGATACGGTAAGGCCAATGTGGTCGATGCCTAAAGTCGCGGCAGTCATTGCGTCTACCTCCATTCTTTATGTTGGCTGGCGGAGATTGTGGCATGGCCGAATGGCCTCGAACAGGCGAACTACTTGCGTTGTCAACGGCATCGCGCATATGATCCATATACGTTTCATATATGGCATTGGAAATGGGCATAGTAAATATCGACGACGATCTCCACGATCAGATACGCAAGGCGAGCGCCGTGTCGTGCCGGTCGATCAACGCGCAAGCGGCCTTCTGGATCAAGATCGGCATGCTGTGCGAAATGAATCCGACGCAGAGCTTCAATGAGATCGTGGCTGGCGAATTGCGCGCGGCTGGTGTGGTGCCGCAAGGCGTCAAGGTCTCCTCGACATGACGAAGCGGCCTGAAGAAATTGCCATCATGGCGGAGTCGGGCAGATTGCTGGCGCAGGTGTTCAGCCATCTGGATCGGCTCAATTTGATCGGTATGTCGACCATGCAGGTGAACGACCTGGTCGACAGCTATATCGTCAACGAACTGCAAGCGCGCCCGGCGAGCAAAGGGCAGTACGGCTATGCCTACGCGCTGAACTCATCTCGCAATAGCGTGGTCTGCCACGGTGTTCCTTCGACGTCGGACGTCTTGCAGAACGGCGATATCGTCAACTTCGATATCACGTTGGAGAAGAACGGCTATATCGCGGATTCCAGCAAAACGTACCTCGTTGGCGAGGTGTCACCGCTAGCCAAGCGCCTCGTGCAGGTTACCTATGAGGCCATGTGGAAGGGAATCCAGACCGTTCGGCCCGGCGCCAGGCTTGGCGATGTCGGACACGCGATCGAGCGGCACGCCCGCAGGCATGGCTATTCGGTCGTTAGGGAATATTGCGGCCATGGCATCGGCCGGGAAATGCACGAGCCTCCAGAAGTCCTGCACTGGGGACGGCCGCGAACGGGGTTGGTGCTGCGCGAAGGCATGGTGTTCACCATCGAGCCGATGATCAACCAGGGAGGGCACGCCGTTCGGACCGAGGAAGACGGCTGGACGGTGGTGACGCGCGATGGCCAATTGTCCGCGCAATTCGAGCACACGGTGGCTGTCACGGGAAACGGCGTACGCGTTCTGACATTACGTCCCGGTGAAAGAGTGCCGGATTTTGGCTGATGAGGGTCGTGGTAGAGTCGGTCGTTGTCCTCCACCGACTCCCGCAGCGATCAACCCGATATGGAAAGTACCGCCGCTACGTCAAATATGACTACGCAGATTCCGGCAATCGTTCCAGCAAAGACAGCGCTGTTGGTCATGCACTATCAGACCGACATCCTCGAGTTGTTTCCCTCGGTCGCGCCTACATTGCTCGCCAATACGCGCAGGCTGTGCGACGCTGCCCGGGACAAAGGCGTCAGCGTCTATTTCGCGAAGTTCCACTTCAGTTCCGGCTATCCGGAAGTAAGCCCGCTGAACAAGAACGGGCAGGGCGTCAAGCAACTTGGCCTTTTCGTCGAAGACCAGATCTCGCCGGAACTCGGCCGGCAAGCCGATGAGCCGATCATCATCGCGCACCGTGCCAGTGCGTTCTTTGGTACCGATCTGCAGGTCAGGCTATCCGCGCAAGGCATCGATACGCTGATCATGGTCGGCATTGCGTCGACCGGCGTGATGCTGTCTTCGGTCGCCTACGCCAGCGATGCGGATTTCCGTTTGTTCGCGGTCAAGGACTGTTGCTACGACCCGGATCAGGTCGTGCACGATCATCTCTTTGCGACAGCGTTTGAATCGCGTACGACGGTGCTGACGTTGGCGGATGCGTTGGCATTGCTTGCCTGACATCGCGGGCAGGCCGACGGCGGGTAGTCGGTCAAAGATAGAAACGCGGTCGCCCTTACCGCCGCAAAAAACACGGGCAACGCAAGACGGCGATATCGCTCAGTCAACCACAAATAGCTTTGCCCCGGTCTCCGTATATGAACGGTGCGCTTCGGCGTTATCCGCGACTTGGTAGCTCATGCCCGGTCTGAGGATGTACTCCCTACCGTCCGCGAGCTCCGTATGCAGTTCGCCTTCCAGGCAAAACAAGATATGTCCCATGGAACACCAATGATCGGCGAGGTAGCCGGGAGTGTAATGGACTAGGCGAACCCGAATCTGGCCGAATGTACGTGTGTGCCAGTATGCCGATCCGCTTTCTCCGGGATGCTCCGTACGCTCAACGGTTGACCAATCGGTCGTGCCGAAAGGTATGTCGCTCATCTGCATTGATCTGCTCCAGGCTGATTCACTCAAAAATTTGACTGCTCTGCGTCTGAGTGGCGGCATATTCGTACGGCCCCGCTCCGTCCCTCCTCAGTTGGTTCACGGCCTATCGGCACATGCTTTAAAGCTATGGCTCAGTAGGCCCGGAGGCGGCCTTCGGCGGTGCGTGGCGTGCGAGAAACCGATCCAATTGTCCGGCAAACCCCTTGCTGTCCTGGGCGGAATACGGCGCCGGCCCACCGGTATCGATTCCTGAGGCGCGAAGCTGATCCATCACCTCACGCATCGTCAACCGCTCCTGAATATTCTCGCGCGTGAACCAGCTTCCTCTGGGATCCAGTACGTGAGCACCCTTGTCTAGGGCAGCTGAGGCAAGAGGTATGTCGGCCGTAATCACCAGGTCACCAGCAGTGACCAGCTCGACGATGCGATCGTCGGCAGCATCGAAGCCGGCCGGCACCTGTATCGATTTAATGAAGCGTGATGGCGGCGTGCGCATGTACTGATTGGCGACCAGCGTGACGCACACCTCGACCCGCTGCGCCGCTCGGTACAACATTTCCTTGACGACGGCGGGGCAGGCGTCTGCGTCAACCAGTATTTGCATCGCGGTAGTTCGGTTGGGGTGAAGACGGTCATGATACTGCGTGCTTCGGCTGACACTCTCCCAAGAACTGGCACAATTGCGCCTTTCCCATGAAGCATCAAAGGATTCCCATGAAGTCTTCCCGCCGCTACAACCACCGCCAACGCAAGAAGCTCCATATTGGCGAGTATCAGGAACTGGCATTCGAAGTAATGGCCGACGTCGCCGCGCCGGCTCGCCAAGGCGACCCCGAGGCCCTGCTTGACCGGTTCCTGAAAGAGGCGATCGAGGCCAACGGGCTGCTGATGGCCGGCGCCATCGATGATGGTCAGCTGTCCGCCTATATCCTGCTGAACGCCGCGCGCGGTTCGGTCAGCGCCGAGCAGCGCGAAGCGGTCGAGAAGTGGTTGCAGGCATCTGGCGACTTCGAGAACGTTCGCGTTGGGCCGCTGCGGGATGCGTGGTATGGCGTGGACCAGGAGTGATTGGGGCAAGGGCAAAGGAAGCATGGCTCGGCATATGCCGAGCCATGTCTCATATTGTGCGGATTGCCGAGCCCGCGTCCGCACCGATGGCGGTAGAGGCGCTGCAACATGACCGCGATAGCACCAAGGGAAAAAGCCCCGGCGGGGTAACGATGGCAGGTTCCATCGACGATCAACTGGTCCCGATCCAAATCCCAGCTCTTGTCTGCTGCTCCTAAATCTGGAGCAACAAAAAGGACTGACGTGTGGCGAGCCTTAAAGAGATCCATTCTCTCCGAGTGATGCCACCCGTTGTTGTGCCCAAGATCTTATTGTCGGCATGGCGTATTAGGCCGGACGGAACGGCGCAATCGCCCAATTCAGTCAGCCAGATGCTGGGAACCCTGACGTCTGCATTCAAGCCGGAGGCGCCACTCGGCAGCTAGAAGGGAGCGAACGGCTGCCGCAATCGGAGCGACGGAAGAATTGTTTTCTTAGCTCAATACTAGGGAGAATGTGCGGGGCTCGACTGCTTTCGAGTCTTCGAGAAGCGAAACAGTATGGTTTCCGCAAAAGCGCTCTTAGATGTGATAGCGTATTTCATCAACTATACATGGAGACTACGCTGTGGCTGATGTCGTTGTCGCCAACCCAAGCTGGACGCTGGAAGTGGCGAAGATCGCAGTACCCGTTGTGCTGGGAGCTATCGTCTGGGCCGCGCAACTGCTTGCACAGCGCGCATGGACAGCATATGAGCAGCGGCGCGATGTTTACTTGGAAGTTGTCAAGCTGATCGATAGTCTATTTCTTGCCACTAGTACGCCCGCGTATCGCGCAGAGTATCTTCGGGCGCTCCGCAAAACGTGGCTCGTTGGATCCGACGAAGTCGTCTTAGCCGGGAACCGGCTTTCAGAAGCAATCAGGATGGGACGTTCTGCAGAGTACGAAGCGCTCTATCGAGCGTTCATAACGGCAATGCGGCAGGATCTAAACAAGCGAAAATGGCTACCCCCTGGGCGAACGTTCCTGACAGAAATGAATTTCCCGCTCGAGGGACCTGGGCGGTGAGATGGCCGACTCGAATCAGTACAATGTTCCATATACTCCCACCGTTCAGGAACTTTTCCTCTGTTCGCTTAGCCTCGATTGTAGTTACCGTGACTAATTTTGGACTGAATTGGAGCTTACTCTTGGAAGCAGAGGTGGCGCAGGAGGTATTGGTGTGAGACCATTTTCGCTGCGAGTCTTCGTACCCTCGGGTGATCCCACCGGAGTTTTAATTGCCACCCGTGATGATGGTATCGGTAAGGCGACGATCTTTTCTCGGGCACTTCTAGGCGAGGTCAAAGGTCGGAAAGAGTGGAATTTGCCCGGGGTTTACTTGCTCGTTGGCCCGTCCAGGCTTTACATCGGTGAAGGCGACCCGGTAGGCAAGCGTCTTGAGGACCATGCCGCGAAGAAGACCTTTTGGGAGCGAGCGTTGTTCTTTACTGCGGAGACGAGGCTGAACAAAGCACACATACAGCATCTCGAGTCCAAGCTTGTCAAGCTTGCGCAGGAAGCTGGCGTTGTGACTCTTGATAACGGAAACAACCCTCAGACTCCCGCATTGGGAGAAGAGGAGTACGCGTTCGTAGAAAACGTGCTGGCCGATCTTTTGTTGATGCTACCTTTGTTGGGATATCCGCAGTTTGAAGCTTCGCAAACTGCAGTTGCAAGTGTCGATGAGGAATCGGAGGCTCCCAATGCGTCCGCTACAGGGAAACGACGAGCTGTTTATTCGGCCTTGCCCCGGGGCTTGGTGTTTCACAGCACATCGAAGGATGCCCGCGCAACGATCGAGACGGTGGACGGAGGTGTGCTTCTGAAAGCTGGAAGCACCGTGGCAAGAGAGCCTGCTCCGAGCTTCGATGTATGGATGCCGAAGTACGCACAACTGCGCCGACAACTCATCGAATCTGGTGTGATCGCCGCAGAAGGCGGACAGCTAGTCGTGAAGCAGGACCAGTTCTTCTCTTCGGCATCTGGTGCCGCCACGGTCGTACGCGGGGTTAGCAGTAATGCAGATGGTTGGATTTCCGAAGATGGTAAAAGCCTTGGTGACCTTCTGCGACAGTGGAAGCAGAAGACCCCTTAGTGGCGCGAGGCGCGATGACTACATCGCGGATGTCGGACCTCTTCGTGGGGCGTGGGTGCTGGGCTGGAGGTTAGAAGCCGGAAGTTTTCAATCGACCCGTGGAGACGTTCGGCCGCTACGAGACGAAAGCGAACGTTGCTCTCGGATTGGAGGCAGTCCTCGTCTCTGAGGCTGGGATGGTCTGTGGACTAGTCGCAGTAGTTGCTCCGCCTCGGCACAACCGGCGTAGAGCGCGGAGGCGATACCAACCACCGCGCGACCCAACAATGGCTCAGGACCACCCATGTTCGACCACATAAAATTCGGCGTAACGCACTATCCCGCCAGCAAAGCCTTCTACCTAAAAGCCCTAGAACCCCTCGGCGTAACGATAGCCTCGGAAGGCCCCCCGTCCTACGGCGTCGAACTTTGCCCCCCAGGCAAGCCCTCCCTCTGCCTCTTCCAAACCAACGAAAAGCCCGCCCACCTCCACCTAGCCTTCAAAGCCGAAACCCGCCAGCAGGTCGACGCCTTCTATCGCGCAGCGCTCCAGGCCGGCGCCAAAGACAACGGCCCACCCGGCCTACGCCCGCAATACCACCCCAACTACTACGCCGCCTTCGTCATCGGCCCAGACGGCCACAACATCGAAGTCGTCTGCCACGACCCTTAAGCCGAAACCCTAGTCAAACCTACCGCTGCACCAAATCCCTGACCCCCTGCCGGCAAAGGCTGACGAAATGTTGCGCCGCCGATGACTGGCCCCGCCCGGGATGGAAGGCCAGGATCGCGCGAAATCGCACCGTCCCGGCGAACGGAACGCTCCTGAGCCCAAGGGCCAGATAGGTTCGTGCGACTAACGGATTGGTAATCGCAAGCCCCGCGCCCGCCAGCACCAACGCGCATTGCGTATGGCTATACGGCGTCGTCGCGACGAAGCGGGGCGCGATTTGGTGTTCGGCGAACGCGGCTTCCAGTTGCCGTTGGGCCGGGTCCGCGGCGTCGAGGCCAATCAGTGGGGCGTCGGCCAGGTCGGTGACGCTGACTCTGGCGCGGGCCGCGAACGGATGGGTTGCCGGCACGATGCAGACGGCTGGTACGGCGTAGAACTCGGAAGCCGTGAGGCCGCTGGTATCGACCTCATCGCCCATGAAGGCCAGGTCGAGTTCGCGTTGGAGCAGGCGTTCGCGCAGCGCGCGAGAGCTGTCGACCTCGAGCCGGCAATGGCTGCGCGGGTAGTTGTGCGAGAAGCTGGCGACGGCCATTGGCATCACGCTGGTGGCCATCGCGTGCAGGGCACCGACGCGCAGCACCGTGTCTTCGTGCTGGCGGAGGAGGTCGATCTTGCGTTGGACGGCGTCGAGGCCGATATAGACGCGCTCGACTTCGTCCATCAGCGCGGCGGCTTCGGCGGTCGGGACCATGCGGCCCTTGCTGCGGTCGAACAGGCGTAGCTGCGCGATCTTCTCGAGTTGCAGCACGGTCTGGGTGACCGCCGGCTGGCTGATATGCAACGCCTCGGCGGCGCGGCGTGCGGAGCCGAGGCGCATGACCATGCGGAATACCTCGATCTGCCGGGCGCTGATGGACGGTTCGCCGGTGTCTCTGGTGGCCTCATTCATGTGGACCCTATAAGTTCGTCTTATCAAAAAGCCACGACAGCTGTCATCGCTGGAGCATGGCGCGCCGTAGACTTTGGCCTATGCAATCGTTGTCTATCGCCATGTCCCTCGACCGTTCATCGACGCCGCTCCCTGCCTTGCCACCGACCCTGAATCCGGCGCTGCACGCGCTGCAATGCATCAGCTGCGAGGCGATCTATCCCGTTTCCGATCTGCCGGAAGGCTGCCCGGCCTGTCACAGCCAGGGCCGGCCAAGCAGTGTCGAGGCGGTCTATGACGCGCGAGCGTTCGATTTTGCACCAAAAAGCGCAGGTTATCGCTGGGGGCATTGCCTGCCATATCTGAATGGCGTGACGCTGGGCGAGGGCGACACGCCCTGCCTGCCGGTGCCCGCGCTGGCCGAGGTGGCGGGCGTCGCGTCGGTGTGGATCAAGAACGAAGGCGCCAATCCGACCGGCTCGCATAAGGACCGCATGTCGTCCCAGGCCGTGAGCCGCGCGTTGGCGATTGGCGCCCGCGAAGTGGTGCTGGCCTCGAGCGGTAATGCCGCGGTATCGGCCGCGGCTTACTGTGCGGCGGCAGGCCTGGCCTGCGAGGTCGCGACTTACCGGGATTTGCCGGCGATATTCGATGCGGCGCTGCGCTATTACGGGGCGCGACGCATCGTCTGCGAGACCGGCCATGCGCGATGGGAGCATGTGCGCCGCCGCGTGCAGGACGATGGGGCGTTCGCCTTGACCAACTACAGCATTCCGGCGGTGGGCAGCCCGGTGTTCGGGGTCGAGGGCTATCGCGCCGCGGCGCTGGAATGGGCGCACCAGGGCTGCGAGCCGGACCACGTGATCGTGCCGACCGCGCGTGGCGATCTGCTGTGGGGCATCTATAGCGCGCTGCGCGATCTGGTGGCGGCGCGGCGGCTCTCTCGCGTGCCGAAGCTGTGGGCGGTCGAGCCGTTTCCGCGACTGTCGCGGGTGCTGGCCGGCGAGCCGCAGCAGGGCGATTTTGCCGGCGCGACGCAGCAGTTCTCCACTGCGGGCTCGACGGTGACCGCGCAGCAGGTTCAGGCGGTGACGCGTTCGGGTGGTGGCGCGGTGGTCGTTGGCGACGAGGCGGCCCGTGCCGGCACGGCCGCGTTGGCGGCGGCGGGATTCTGGGTCGAGCTCTGCGCGGGGGCAGGACTTGCCGCGGCGCAAATGCTGCGCGCCGACGGGCGCATCGACGCATCGCAATCGGTTCTTCTGATGTTGACGGCACGGGGCGATCGTGACCCCGCGCAAGGCTGATCCCTACACTGGCTGGAGTCTTCCCATGACGTTGCGCTATCTGATCGCCTCCCTCGCAATCTGCCTGACTGCCCATGCGCCGGCGGCAATGTCGGCCTATCCCGAAAAACCCATTCGCATCGTGGTGCCCTGGGCCGCGGGCGGCAGTACCGATGCGCTGGCGCGCGCCGTGGCGCAGCGGATGAGCGAGTCGATGGGCCAGCCGGTGGTCGTCGAGAACCGGGCAGGGGCCTCGGGCCGCATCGGTGCCGAGGCGGTCGCCAAGGCGGCGCCGGATGGCTACACGCTGGGCGTCATCGAACTGGCGCATACGGTGGCGCCGGCCGTGTTCCGCCAGATGCCATACGACCTGCTGCGGGATTTCACGCCGGTTTCGCTGCTCGGGGAATCGCCGCTGGTGCTGTTCGCCGATAGCACCCGCTATCGGGCCGGCGAGGCGCAGCGCTTTCTTACCGATGCGCGCAAGCAGGGCAAGCCGCTGCAGCTGGCCACGAGCGGCAACGGCACAATCAGCCATCTGGCGGCCAAGATGTTCGAGGCGCAGGCCGGTGTGCCGATCGATGCGGTTCCCTATCGCGGCTCCGCGCCTGCGCTGACCGACGTGTCGGCCCAGCTGGTCGCCGGCCATTTCGCCACGCTGGCAAGCGGCAGCAGCCTGCTTGGCGCGGGCAAGATCACGGCGTTGATGGTGACAGGACCGGCGCGCATTCCGGCGCTGCCCAATGTGCCGACGGCCGCGGAGGCCAAGCTGCCGTCGCTGCAGATCAGCCAGTGGTGGGCCATCGTGGCACCGGCACGCACGCCGTCGACCGTGGTCAGCAAGCTGGGCGACGAGGTACGTGCGGCGCTGGCCAATCCGCAGACCAAGGCCCGCCTGGATAGCCAGGGCATCGATCTAAAGGCGTCGTCGCCCGCGCAACTTGGCGACCGGCTGCGTGGCGAGGTCGATCGCTGGGCGGCGCTGGTCAAGCAGGCGGGAATTCAGCCGGAATAAGTCAGCCGGAATAAGTCAGCCGCGTCGGCCGGTTTCGGCGATCGCGGCCAGCAGATCGTCCGCGTGGACCATGAGCTCTCGTACTTGCCGCAGGGTCCGGTATTGGTTCAGCACGGCGCTCCACTGCGGCGATTCGATCAGTTGATGCCAGACCGGCTCGAGGTCGCGCGAATCCGCATGCTGCTGGTCGATCAGCTTGCTGGCGAATGCGAGGGTGGCCGGTGCGGACAACAGCTGCATCCGGCTGGCGGCACTCAGCATGCGTGGAGTGGTTTCGGCAGGCGCATCGCTGCAATACAGAATCCGATTCGAAAGATCCGCTTCGTCGGTCGGCAGGGCACGCAACGCGGCACCACGAAGGCGTACCGCTCCTTGCTCGGTCTGGAAGGTATAGACGACGTGCGGCTCGGCATGCGCCAGCAGGCGCAAGCCGCGCAGCAGCCGGGGCAGGTCCGTGGTGGCGGCGTCCGCCGAGGCTTTTGCTTCGACGAGCAGGCAAACGTCCCAGGCCGGCGTATCGTCGCCGGCGTCGTCGGCCGTTTCGCGCGCTGTCTCCGCGCGCCTCAGCAACACCGCATCCCATTCGGTCTTCGCCCGCTCGTGGCTGGCCGGCAGCGATGCCGGCACGCGCATCGACGTGACGACGCGATAGGTTGCCGACGAGCCCTCCCGTTCGTTGAGCCGCTGCGCCAACGCGCGCAGCGCCTGTGCGGCCAGCGCTTCGACGGCGGCCCCGCGCTGCCGCGAGGAGACGCCCTGCGCCGTCGCGGTAGCGGTTCCCGAGCGCGGACCCTGACGGTCCCACAGCGTTCGATATTGGCGGACGAGCTCGTCCGAGAGCAGCGCTTCAAGCCGCCGCAAACGCTGCAGGGCGGGGCTTTCCAGCAGTTGCATCAAGCCGTGATGATATGGCGTGTCGTTCGCGATCTCCGGCATCGCTAGCAGAGTGCGAACGGCGTCCTGCAGATCGGACCACGCTGACGCGGACGCAGCAGCATGGAGCTTCGCCATTGCCTCCCGCAGCCGACGCGCCGCGATCCGCTGCTGCTTGTTCGGGTGCGCCACCGCGTTGACGGCCGCCAGCACGGCCCTGCGGTCTTGATCCGCGAGCGCCGCCAGCGACGCGTACTCGCGCACATGGGCCACCCGGTGGCGAAGCACCATCGCTTGGAAAGCCGGATCGCCGGCATCCGGCCGGATCGCTTCGCGCACCATGCGCGCGAGCGATTCGACGAACAGATGCTTCAGCGCCGCGCCAGGGACTTCGCCGTTCGCCAGCGCGAGGCGAGCCTGTTCGATGGTGATCGACAGCGCTGTCGCCGGATTGGCCTCATGAATCCGCTCCGCTACGGCACCGATCGGCGGCAGGCGATACCGCCGTGCGACGGCGCGCAGCGTGTCATCAAGCAAGGCGGGCAGTGGCGGCAGGGACATGAGCGCAATGGTAACAACGACGCCGGCCCCGGGACGCGCCGCGCCGTCCCGGCGGCCGCCACACCGCTTGGCTCAGCGTGCGCGCGCGAGGTTGCCCAGGTGCCCCAGCACGTCGTCCAGCTCGGCGTTCAGCGTCGCGATCAGCTCTGCCGCGGGCAGCGAACGTGCCAACGGTGCGGCCTGGCCGGCCCATTGCGCGGCGAAGTCCGCGCTGCCCTTCGCCTTGGCCGCGGCGTGCAGCGCCTTGCCGGCGTCGTAGGTGATCGGGTAATCGGGGATCGGCGGCGCGTCGGCGGCGATGCCAAGTTCGGTGAATCGATTGACGAAGCCGCGCGCGGCGCGTCCGGAGATAGCGCGTGTCAGCGTGGTCGGGCGCGTCTGGTCCGCCAGCAGCGCTTCGCGATACGCGGCGTCGGCCACCGTCTCGGGGCAGGCGACGAACGCGGTGCCCAGCTGCGCGGCCACCGCGCCCAGGGCCAGCGCGGCCGCGATGCCGGCACCGTCCATGATGCCGCCGGCGGCGATCACCGGCAGGCTGGTCTTGCGCACCAGCAGGCGGACCAGCGCCATCGTGCCCAGGCCTTCGTCGAAGGCCTGCGTGTCGACCACACCGCGATGGCCGCCAGCCTCGATGCCTTGCGCGACCACGGCGTCGATGCCGGCCGCTTCGACCTGGCGTGCTTCGGCAATCGTCGTCGCCGACGCCAGCAGCACGATGCCGGCCTCGCGCAGCGCGTCGATCCATGCCTGATCCGGCAGGCCGAAGTGGAAGCTGACGACGGCGGGCTTCTCTTCGAGCAGCATCTCGTACATCGCGTCGTCGGCGACGAAGCTGCGATAGATCTCGCGCAGCGAGGCCGGCGGGGTCGCGCCGAATTCGGCAAAGCTTGGGGCCAGATAGTCGAGCCAACCGCGCTCGCGCTGCGCATCGGCCCGGGCCGGCGCATGGCAGAACAGATTGATGTTGAACGGGCGATCGGTCAGCGCGCGCGTGTCGCGGATGGCCTGGCGGGCGGCATCGGCGTTCATCGCGCCGACGCCGAGCGAGCCAAGGCCGCCGGCGTTGGAGACGGCCGCGGCCAGTGCCGGCGTGCTCACGCCTGCCATCGGGGCCTGGATGATCGGCGTCGACATGCCTAGCCGGGCCAGCAGGCCGTTTGCAGCGGAAGAGGGGGACATCGGATGCTCCTTCGGGATCGGGCCGCTCAGCCTTGGCGCAGCTCGTGCAGCAATGCCTCGTAGGCGGCGGTGGTGAAGCCGGCGCGCTTGACCAGGAAGGTATGCGCGGATCGCACCGGCACGGTGTGAAAGTCGTCGCGGTCCGGATGCAGGGCCAGCAGGGACTTCGGCAGGATGGCGAAGGCCGAGCCGGCGCTGACGCAGGCCAGGATCGCGTGGTAGGACGGCATCTCGCGCACCGTCAGGTTGCGGCGCAGCGCTTCGTCGGCTTGCGCGAGCCATTCCTCCGCGCAGCGGCGGTAGGTGCAGCCGCGCGAGAAGCCGGCCAGCGTGCGCAGCGTGACGTCCTGTGGCCGGCGTACGCGCGGATGGCTGGCGGGCAGTACCAACACCAGTTCTTCGGTGAACAGGAATGCGCCTTCGAGGCCCGGCGCCATGTCTTCCATCGACAACTGGCGCGGCGAACCGATGCCCGGGTGCGCGACGATCGCGCAGTCCAACTGGTGCGAGGCCACCGCATCGGCCAGCGCCTGGGCGGTGCCGGTGCGGATCTCGACGTCGACCAGCGGATAGCTTGTGTGATAGCGGGCCAGCGGCTTCGGCAGGCGGGCGGCCGCGGCGCTTTCCATGCTGCCCAGCCGCAGCTTGCCGTTCGGCACATCATGCCGCATCGCTTGCCGCGCTTCCTCGGCCAGCGCCAGCAGCCGCTCCGCATAGCCAAGCAACTTTTGCCCTTCGGCGGTCAGCGTCATCCGCTTGCTGTCGCGCTGGAACAGCGTGACGCCGAGGCTGTCCTCCAGCTGCTTGATGCGGGTGGTGACGTTGGACTGCACGCGATCGAGCGCGCGCGCGGCGCGCGTGACGCTTTGCTCCTGCGCCACGGCGCGGAAGATTTCCAGTTCGGCCAGTTCCATCGGATGCGGCGCGGCGTATCGAGCCGTTCTCAATTAAGGAATGAATACGGATTAAATATCCTGTATCGAGAACGATAAGTCAAGGCGGCCCACAAAGCAAAAAGGGAGAACGCAGTACGCGTTCTCCCTCCTGAAGCAATCGGCAGGGTGGCCCGGCGTGGCCGGCCCCCCTAGGCCCGATCAGAAATCCTCCGCATCCACATCGTAGTTCGCCGGCTCCCAGCGGATCGCCAGCAGCGCCAGCAGGCCGGCCAGCGGGGCCAGTGCGATGACCCAGAACACCTTGGTGCTCAGTGCCGCGGCCAGTACCGGGAACAGGAACAGCGACAGCGTGGAGCTGGCGCGCATCAGCGTCTGGTTGAAGCCGACGCCCACGCCGCGCAGCGAGGTGGGGTAGCTCAGCGACGCATAGGTCATCGTATGCGCGCCCGGACCGAAGCCCTGGCCCAGCAGGAACACGGCCAGCAGCGCGATCGCCGCCACCACTTCGGTTACGCCGTCGGGCTTGCCGACCAGCGCCAGGCCGACCAGCGCGGCCAGCTGGAACGCGTAGCCGACCACCGTCAGCTTCCACGCACCGACCCGCGGCACCAGCCGCACGCCGATCAGCCCGCCGACGAAGGCGAACAGCAGGTTCAGCGCCAGCGAGATCAGGATGGTGTTCAGCATCGTCTGCGCGAGGAAGCTGGCGATGATCACCGGCAGGCCGAACGCGACCGCGTTATAGGCGAACGACGAGGCGATCGACATGATCGTCGCCAGCACCGTGCGGCTGCGGTAGACGCCCTGCAGCAGCACCGCGTAGTTGCCCCAGGACGCCGCGCGCTTGGCCGGTTTGGCCACTGCATCGGGCGCGACCACCGCGTCGATGCCATAGGACCGCTTCAGGATCCGCGCCGCGCCTTCCAGGTCGCCCTGGTTGGCCGCCCACACCGGCGATTCGCTCATGTACTTGCTGCGCACCGCGATGATCACCAGCGCCGGCACCGCGCCGAAGCCAAGGATGATGCGCCAGAGCAGGCCGCTGTGCGACTCGGGCAGGACCGCGTAGCACAGCAGCACCAGCAGATAGGACACGCAGATCGCCGCATACCAGGTCGGGCACCACATCGCCACCCGCGCGGCCTTGTTGCCGCGGCCCTGCAGCTTGGAAAACTCGGCGAGGAAGGCCATCGCCACGGGAAGGTCGATGCCGACGCCCAGGCCCATCACGAAGCGGGCGCCGGCCAGCACGTATTCATTGGGGGCCAGCGCACAGGCAATCGCCGCCACCACGAAGAACAGCATGTCGGCCATGAAGACGCGATAGCGGCCGATGCGGTCGGTGAAATAGCCGCCGAGGAAGGCGCCGACGATCGCGCCGAAGGTGATCGCGGACGCGACCATGCCGGTGCCGGCCGGCGTCAGGTTGAACTCGCGGGTGACGTCCTTCAGGCCGAAGGCCAGCGCGCCGAGGTCGTAGGCGTCAAGAAACACGCCGCCCAGCGCGATCGCGACCACCATGCGGGCGTTGCTGGCCTGGGCGCCGCCCTGGTTGACCAGTTGCGAGACATCGGCGGCGGAGCGGATGACGGCTTTGTTCGGTGGAGCAGCGCTGGCGGTCGCCTGTTGCGCTTCGGCGGGGGAGAGGGTGAGGTCGACGGACATGGGAATCGTGATGGGAGCATGCGCCGCACCGGCAGGGCGGCGGCGCGGCGAATGCTACGCCAGCACGATCGGTGATCCAAATGACTTATTGTTATATCTTTAAGGACGCGGGAATTCTCGCCTCGGCGATTCGCGTCCCATGTCTCAAGCCCTGCCGCCGCTGCCTGCCTCGAAGGCCGAGCGCAGCGCCGCGACATCGAGCTTCTTCATCGGCAGCATCGTCTGCACCAGCCGATCGATGGCCGCCTGGTCGCCGGAACGCATCAGCGTTTCCATCTCGGCCGGCACGATCTGCCAGGAGACGCCGAACGGATCCTTGCACCAGCCGCACGCCTCGGCTTCCGGTACCGCGGATAGCTTGGACCAGTAGCGGTCGATGGTCGCCTGGTCTTCGCAGTGCACCATGAACGAGATGGCCTCGTTGAAGCTGAAACCATGCGGAAAGCCGCTGTCCATGGCTGCCATCCAGGTATTGCCGAGCCGGAAATCCGAGAACATCACCGTTCCCGCCGGATTGGGCTCCATGCCGGGACCGTAGCGGACCAGTTGCCCGGCCTGCGAGCCGGGGAAGATCTCGCGCCAGAACTCGCCTGCCGCCTCGGCCTTGCCGCAGGCTTCGCCGGAAAACATCAGCGCCGGCACGATCGGCGGACGGGATTCGCCGGAGGGATCGGTCAGCATCAGCTGCCAGGACAGGCCATAGCGGTCCTGCACCCAGCCGAATCGTTCGCTGAACGGATAGGCGTCGAGCGGCATCAGCGCCTGGCCGCCGTCGGTCAGCTTGTCCCACATGGCGTCGAGGCGCTCGCGGGCCTGCGGGTCGCGGCCCGGATCGAAGTAGACAAAGAAGGAAATCGACGGATTGAAGCGGAACATCGGCCCCGCGGAGATCGCCATGAATGGCTGGCCGCACAGCGTGAACCGCACGATATCGCAGTCTCCGGAGGGCGTATTGTGGATCTGCGTGACGAAATCGACGGCTGAATCCGGAAATACCGATACATAGAAGCGCGCCGATTCCACTGCCTCGCGGTCGTACCACAGGTGCGGAATAAGAGTGACAGGCGCGGTGACGGGCGTGGTCATGTCCCCAGGCTCCTTTTCAGGCGTTTCAAAATGCGAAACGGCGCCATGTCGGCCGCCGTTTTTCGCGACAAAACTCCAGAGTAGTCGCCCCTCGTGCGATCGACAAAGCCGCCTCATAAAAAAATCCCCAGGGCGGGAGGTCCCTGGGGATTGCCAGTTTGAGCTTGCCGCGCCGTGCTACTTCTGCACCGCCGGCGCCGGCGTGCCCAGCGTCGTCTGGTGGCTGGCCGAGGCCGAACGCCGGTGGTCGATCATCGAGACCGCGAGCGCGGCGATCACGGCGGGAATCGCGATGGCGACGAAGTTCTGCTGCAACGGCAGCGCCATGCCGACCAGCATGCCGATCACGATCGGCGCGAGGATCGCGCCGCTGCGGCCCACGCCCGAGGCCCAGCCGATGCCGGTGCCGCGTGCGGCCATCGGATAGAACTGCCCGGCATAGGCGTAGGTCACGATCTGCGTGCCGATCGTCGATGCGCCGGCCAGGCCGACCAGCACGAACAGCACCGGCGTCGGCACGGGATAGCCGAGCAGCGTGATCGATACCGCCGCCAGCGCATACATGCCGACCAGCACGTGCTTGATATTGAAGCGGTCCGCCAGCCAGCCGCCGCCGACCGCGCCGATCATCGCGCCGAAATTGAGCACCAGCACGAAGGTCAGTGCCGAGCCCAGGCTGTAGCCGGCGCTGGCCATCAGCTTGGCCAGCCACGAGCTCAGCGCGTAGACCATGAACAGGCACATGAAGAACGCGACCCAGAACATCACGGTGCTGAAGCCGCGGCCATCCTGGAACAGCTTGCCGATCGGCGCCTCGCCGGCCTTCAGTTCGGGCAGCGCGAAGCGGTCGTCGGTTTGCGGGCGATACGCCGGTTCGAGCCGGCTCAGCACCTGCTTGACCTCGTCCAGGCGTCCGGCGCGGATCAGGAAGGGCATTGATTCCGGCAGCGACTTCATCACCATCGGGATCAGCAGCACCGGCAGTCCGGCGGCGATAAACACCGATTGCCAGCCGTAGCTCTCGATCAGGCCCTTGCCGACCACCGCGGCCAGCATGCCGCCGACCGAATAGCCGCTGAACATCAGCGTGACCATGGTGCCGCGGATCTTGCGCGGCGAGTACTCGGTCATCTGCGCGACGACATTGGGCATCACGCCGCCGATGCCAAGGCCGGCCAGGAAGCGCGTGACACTGAACGTCACCGGATCGCTGGTGAAGCCGGCGGCCGCGGTAAATACGGAGAACAGCAGGATGCAGATGGCGATGGCCCAGCGCCGGCCGATCCGATCGGCGATGGTGCCGAGGAAGATCGCGCCGAACATCATGCCGAACAGCGCGGAGCTGACCATGAAGCCGGCCTGCGTCGCATCGACGCCCATCGACTGCATGATCGACGGCAGCGCGATGCCGGCCACAGCCAGGTCATAGCCGTCGAAGATGATGATCAGCGCGCACCAGAACAGCACGAGCCCATGAAAGCGGTTGAAGCGGGCCTCGTCGGCCAGCTGGTGGACGTCGATTTGACGCATGGTTGTCTCCTTTGCCGAGCTCGGACGGCTCGCTTGTCATCGTGGATCTGAATACGCCGTCGTCCCCGCGCAGGCGGGGAATCAGCGGCTCTGCTTCGGCCGTGGTTGAAGCCACTGGGCCCCCGCTTTCGCGGGGGCGACAGTCAAAGTCGTTGATGCACCCATTCGTCGTCCCCGCGAAGGCGGGGACCCAGCGGCTCTGCTTCGGCCGTGGTTGAAGTCGCTGGGCCCCCGCTTTCGCGGGGGCGACAGTGGGAATCGCGGGGGCGACAGATGTAATGGGCCCTACTGCACCGTCTCGCCGACGAAATCGACGATCGCCGCGATCAGCGCGTCCGGCTGATCGCGATGGGGCGAATGGCCGCAGTCACGCAGCTCGAGCAGGCGCGTCTGCGGTACGCGGCGCGCGATGCCGCGGATCTGCTCGAGCGTGCCGTACTCGTCGTCGAGCCCCTGCACCGCCAGCAGCGGGCAAGTTATGCCGGCGATCTCGGCCTCGATCGACCAGTGGCGGAACGGCGGATGCAGCCAGATGCCGTTCCATCCCCAGAATGCCGAGTCCGGGTCGTCGTGATAGCGCGCCAGCCGCTGGCGCAGATCGGTGTTCAGATAGGCTTCGCGCGCCTTCTCGATGCTGGAGACCGACAGGTCCTCGACCAGGATATGCGGCGCCAGCACGATGGTCCCGGCCACGCGCGACGGAAAGCGGGCGGCGTACAGCAGCGCGATCGAGCCGCCATCGCTGTGTCCCAGCAGCCAGGGTGGCTCGGCCTCGGCATCGATGCCGAGTGCCGTCAGCAGGGCAGGCAATACCTCGTGCGCCTGTCGGTGCATGAAATCCGGGTGCCACACCTCGTCGGCGGCCCGCGGCGTCGAGCGCCCATAGCCCGGCCGCGAATAGACCAGGCCACGGCAGCCCAGCGCCTCGCAGACGCGCTGCGGAAAGTCCCGCCACATCGCCACCGAGCCCAGGCCCTCGTGCAGGAAGATCAGCAGCGGAGCGCCGGCGTTCCGCTCGCCCAGCCGCTGGTATTCGATCCGCACCGGGCGGCCGGCCCAGTCGATCTCGGCGAATTCGACCGGCGCGCTCATTGCAGGCCCGCCAGGGCCAGTTGCCCGTCGGAAGAAATCAGCACGTTCGATCCGACCGCGTCGGCGCCGCACTGGCCTTGCCACCGATCTTGTCCTTGCTCTTGCTCCCGCTCCCGCAGCCGGAAGCGCTGGATCTTGCCGGTGGCGGTCTTCGGCAGGCTGTCGACGAACTCGATCAGCCTCGGGTACTTGTAGGGCGCCAGCCGTTCCTTGACGAAGGCCTTCAGTTCGTCGTCGCCGCACTGCGTGCCGGGCTTGAGCACGACAAAGGCCTTGGTGCGCGTCAGCCCTTGCGGGTCATTGACGCCGATCACCGCGGCCTCCAGCACCGCGGGATGCTGCATCAGCGTGGCCTCGACCTCGAACGGCGACACATAGATGCCGCTGACTTTCAGCATGTCGTCGCTGCGGCCCGCATAGCAGTAGGTGCCATCGGCGTTGCGCACGTACTTGTCGCCGCTCTTGGTCCAGCTACCCTGGAAGGTTTCGCGCGACTTGTCGCGGTTGCCCCAATACATCAGCGCCGCGCTCGGTCCCTGGATATAGAGGTCGCCGACCTCGCCATCGGGTACCGGCCGGCCTTCCTCGTCGCGCAGTTCGACGGTGTAGCCGGGCACCGGCCAGCCGGTGGTGCCGTAGCGGACCTGGCCCGGGCGGTTCGACAGATAGATATGCAGCATCTCGGTCGAACCGATGCCATCGATGATCTCGCAGCCGAAATGCGCGGTGAAGCGCTGGCCCAGCTCCGCGGGCAGCGCCTCGCCGGCCGAGGAGCACAGCCGCAGCGCCACCTGTTCACGCGCGGGCAGCGCGGGGGAGGCCAGCATGCCGGCATAGCCGGTCGGCGCGCCGAAGAACACCGTGGCGCGGTGGTCGAGCCAGCGCCGGAAGATTGCCTCGGGCGTGGGGCGCTCGGCCATCAGCACCACGGTGGCACCGACGCTGAGCGGGAAGGTCAGGCCGTTGCCCAGGCCGTAGGCGAAATACAGCTTGGCCGCCGAGAAGCAGATGTCGTGCTCGTTCAGACCGAGAATCGGTTTGGCATAGAGCTCGGCCGTCCAGTACGGATTGGCCTGACTGTGCAGCACGCCCTTGGGCCGGCCGGTCGAGCCGGAGGAATACAGCCAGAAGCCGGGGTCATCGGGGCCGGTGGCCGCCGCCGAGGTCTGCGGCGCGTGCCCGGCGATCAGCGCATCGAGCGAGCCCGTGCCGGCGGGCAGGGCACCCTCGGCGTGCGACACGATCACGTGATCGACCTCATGGCCGCCTTCCGCCATCGCCTTCGCCATCGCCTGCTCCAGCACCGGCAGCAGCGCCGCCGACACCAGCGCCGCGCGGGCGCGGCTGTGCCGCAGCATGTAGGCGTAGTCATCCGGCGTCAGCAGCGTGTTGACCGCGACCGGCACGATGCCGGCATAGATCGCGCCGAGGAAGCAGACCGGCCAGTCGCTGCAGTCGTGCATCAGCAGCAGCACGCGTTCCTCGCGCCGCACGCCGAGGGTTTGCAGCGCGGTCGCGAAGCGCCGTATGCGTTCGGCGAGTTCGTCGTAGCGCAGCCGGCCGTGGTCGTCGATATAGGCGGTCTTGTCGCCGCGATGCTTGTTGGCGTCCAGCAGGTACTGGGCGAAGTTGAAGGGCGTGGTGGGCGCCACCACCGGCGGCGGGTCGGAGCCCGGTGCGCCTGTCGTGATCGTGGTCGCGGTAGTCGTCGTCGCGGCTGCCATGCGTTGTCTCCCCATCTGTTCTACGAATGCTTGCGATACGGCAAATACTGGTACTGGTACTGCGTGTCTCCTTACAGCCGATCCAGCACCGCCGTGCTGGCCTGCACGGCGCTGCGGCGATGGTAGAAGTTCAATGCGCGCAGACCGCCCAGCTCTTCGCCGCCACCGGCGCGGCCGGGGCCGCCATGCAGCGATTGCGGCATGACGTTGCCGTGGCCGGTCTGAAGTTGCGCGACATCGGGCGAGATCACGTGAACACGGCCGTGGCTGTCGGCCAGCTGAAGCGCCGCGGCGGCCAGTGCCGCGGGCTCGCTGCCATAGAGCGACGCCACCAGCGAGCCTTCGCCGCGGCGTGCCAGCTCGAACGCATGGCCGGCGTCGATGCCATCCTCGCCTTGCCGCTCGCGATAGGGCATCAGCGTGGCGACCGGGCCGAATACCTCAATCTGATGGACCAGCGCGTTGCCGTCGGGATCGCGCGTGCCCAGCAGCGTGGGGCCAATGCAGCAGGCCACGGCCGGGTCGGCGTCGATCAACGGCTGGTTCGCGCCATCGTGCAGCGTTTGCGTCTGCGCCTGCAATTGCGCCAGGCCCTCGCGCACGCTCGCGAGCTGCGCGCGGCTGACCAGCGCCCCCATGCGGACGTCGGCGTTGCGCGGGTTGCCGACGGTGATCTCGCGCAGCCTGGCCGCGATGGCTTCCGCAGTCGCGTCGTACAGCGACTCGGGCACCAGCACTCTGCGGATTGCCGTGCATTTCTGTCCCGACTTGACGGTCATCTCGCGCACGACTTCGGCGGCCAGCAGCGGCAGCGCATCGTCGCCGCCGGCCTCGCGCGGCAACAGCAGCGCCGAATTGACGCTGTCGGCCTCGATATTGACGCGCACCGAGCGCTGCGCGATCGCCGGATGCGAGCGGATCTGCGCGGCGGTCTGTGCCGAGCCGGTGAACGACACCACGTCGAAGGGCTCCAGCGCATCGAGCAAGCCGTCGGCACTGCCGCAGACGATCGACAGCGCGCCCGGCGGCAGGATGCCGGCCTCGGCCACATCGCGAACCATCCGGTGCGTCAGCCAGGCGGTCGACGTGGCCGGCTTGACGATCACCGGCACGCCGGACAGCAGCGCCGGCGCGGCCTTCTCCCACAGGCCCCACGAAGGGAAGTTGAAGGCGTTGATGCACAGCGCGACGCCCCGCGTGGGGACCAGCACATGCTGTGATTGGAACAACGGGTCCTTGCCGAGCCGCGCCGCCTCGCCATCGAGCAGATAGCGCCGGTCGCCGAGCGTCTCGCCCAGCTTCGCATAGCTGCCCAGCGTGAAGATCGCGCCATCGATATCGACCGCGGAATCGCGCTTGACCGTGCCGCTGTTGGCGGTCGCGATCTCGTAGTAGGCGTCGCGGTGTTGCTGCAGCACCTGCACGATCGCGCCCAGCAGTTGCGCGCGCTCCCGATACGTCAGCGCCCGCAGCGCGGCGCCGCCTTGCTCGCGTGCAAAGGCGAAGCCCTCGGCCAGATCGAGCCCGGTGGCATCGACGCGCGCCAGTTCATCGCCGAGCACCGGGTCGAACAGCGCCGCGCCCTTGCCGCTGCCATGCTGCCAGCGGCCGGCCAGATAGCTCGGTAGCGACCCGCTCATGCTGCCTCCTGTCGGGTGAACTCGATGCGCCCTTCGGGCAGCAGATAAAGGACCAGCGCGCGCCCGTTCGACACCGTGGGGCGATGCGCGCTGCCGGGCGGGCAGACCAGCCAGCCGGCGGGCCGTCCGTCGAAGCGGGCCTCGCCCTCGATCGGCATGATCAGGTCGATCTCGCCATTGGGATGGGTGTGATGCGGGCCGGCGATATCGTTCATGTCGACCACGTCGACCGAAAAGCCGTGCAGGTCGTCGGCGGGTTTGAAGATGCGGCCATAGCGGATACCGCCGCCTTCGCGATCGCACAGCCAGCCTTCGGCGACGCCGGTTTCGCAGGCGGCCTTCAGCGCGCGGTAGGGCTCGGTATCGGGGCCGTATTCGGCGTTGAGCCAGGCATCGAGCGCGGCGTCGAGCGGACGGCCGGCCAGGCGGGCGGTCAGTTCGGCCAATTGCTGGCGGAAGGCCTGGGCGGCCGGTGGGAGGGTGGGGGACATCGGCAAGTGCTCCGTCACGTCGGGGAAAACCTAACCGGTTTGCACGTCGGCTTTTGATGCATTATTGTGCATGGGCGAACCATAGAGGTCGACGCCGGCGCTGTCAAGAACTATATTGCAGGAGTGTCGGCGGATGCGCTAGGCAAAGGCTGCGCGCGCGAACGAAAGCTGATGTTGTTGTGGGCCTCCAGCCACGCCGCCTGCGTGCGCTATATGAAGTAAAGCGCAGCATGGTCGCTATCCGAGTGCATGCACAATAATTCTTGACGCCGCTCGAAGAGATGCACTATGATGCGTGACATCGGGTTCCAATCCATGCACTATCGTGCTTTACCGCACGAGGCGCGCAGGCTGAACAGACAGCGATGTCAGCACAGAGAACAGGAGACAATGCCGTGACCCAGGTCCCCCGCGTCGACTACCAGACCGACCCTTCCCAATACAAGCACCTGAAGCTGCGGTTCGATGGACCGGTCGCCACGCTGGTGCTCGATATCGACGAGAACGCCGGCCTGCGTCCCGGCTACAAACTCAAGCTCAACAGCTACGACCTCGGCGTCGACATCGAACTGAACGACGCGCTGAATCGCATTCGCTTCGAACATCCCGAAGTGCGCAGCGTGGTGGTCACCAGCGGCAAGGAGAAGGTGTTTTGCTCCGGCGCCAATATCTTCATGCTCGGCGTCAGCAGCCACGCGTGGAAGGTCAACTTCTGCAAGTTCACCAACGAGACTCGCAACGGCATCGAGGATTCCTCGAAACACAGCGGCCTGAAATTCCTCGCCGCGGTCAACGGCGCCTGCGCCGGCGGCGGCTACGAGCTGGCGCTGGCCTGCGACGAGATCCTGCTGGTCGACGACCGCTCGTCGGCCGTCAGCCTGCCCGAAGTGCCGCTGCTCGGCGTGCTGCCCGGCACCGGCGGCCTGACCCGCGTCACCGACAAGCGCCATGTGCGCCACGACCTGGCCGATATCTTCTGCACCACCACCGAAGGCGTGCGCGGCCAGCGTGCCAAGGAGTGGCGCCTGGTCGACGACATCGCCAAGCCGGCGGTGTTCGCGCAGAAGGTACAGGAGCGTGCGCTGGCGCTGGCCGCGCAGAGCGATCGCCCCGCCGACGCGCAAGGCATCGCGCTGACGCCGCTGGAGCGCACCGTCGAGGCCGATGCGCTGCGCTATGGCTACGTCGACGTGCAGATCGATCGCGCCGCGCGTACCGCGACCTTCACGATCCACGCGCCGCGCGGCCCGCAGCCGGAGACGCCGGCCGCGATCGCCGAGGCCGGTGCGGCCTGGTATCCGCTGCAGCTGGCGCGCGAGCTCGAGGACGCGATCCTGTCGATGCGCACCAATGAGCTGGGGATCGGTACCTGGCTGATCAAGACCGCCGGCGATGCCGACGCGGTGCTGCGGATGGACGCCACGCTGCTGGCGCACCGCGACCACTGGCTGGTGCGCGAGACGATCGGGCTGCTGCGCCGCACGTTCAGCCGGCTCGATGTGTCATCGCGCAGCCTGTTCGCGCTGGTCGACGAGGGCACCTGCTTCGCCGGCTCGCTGCTGGAGCTGGCGCTGGCCTGCGATCGCATCTACCACCTGGCGCTGCCTGACGACGAGGCCCGCGCGCCAAAGATCACCGTCGGCGAAACCAACTTCGGCCTCTATCCGATGGCCACCGGCCAGAGCCGCCTGGGCCGCCGCTTCTATGACGAAGCGCCGGCGCTGGAAGCGGTGCGCGCCAAAGCCGGCCAGCCGCTCGATGCGGACGCCGCCTTCGCGCTCGGCCTGGCGACCTCGAACCCGGACGACATCGACTGGGCCGACGAGCTGCGCATCGCGATCGAGGAACGCGTGGCGATGTCGCCCGACGCGCTGACCGGCATGGAGGCGAACCTGCGCTTCAACGGCCAGGAGACCATGTTCACGCGCATCTTCGGGCGGCTGACCGCCTGGCAGAACTGGATCTTCCAGCGGCCCAATGCCGTCGGCGACAAGGGCGCGCTGAAGGTCTACGGCAAGGGCGACAAGGCGGCATTCGACTGGAACCGCGTCTGACTGGATGTCGTCCCCGCGAAAGCGGGGACCCAGCGGCTTTCAGCGACGCAGAAAGCAAGCCACTGGGCCCCCGCGTTCGCGGGGGCGACAGGGATGGCAACGACACAGCGACATATCACCGGGAGACCAACGATGTCCGGTATCAACTACAGCGAGAAGATCCCCAACAACGTCAACCTCAGCGAGGACCGCACGCTGCAGCGCGCGCTGGAGCAGTGGCAGCCGAACTACCTGAGCTGGTGGAACGACATGGGCCCGGACGGCTCGCAGAACTTCGACGTCTACCTGCGCACCGCGACCAGCGTGGATCCGCAGGGCTGGGCGCAGTTCGGCTACGTCAAGATGCCGGACTATCGCTGGGGCATCTTCCTGAATCCGGCCGAGCAGGGCCGCAAGATCCATTTCGGCGACCACAAGGGCGAGGACGCGTGGCAGGACGTGCCGGGGGAATACCGTGCCAACCTGCGCCGCATCATCGTGACGCAGGGCGATACCGAGCCGGCCTCGGTCGAGCAGCAGCGCCATCTGGGCCTGACCGCGCCGAGCATGTACGACCTGCGCAACTTGTTCCAGGTCAATGTCGAGGAAGGCCGCCACCTGTGGGCGATGGTCTACCTGCTGCACAAGTACTTCGGCCGCGACGGCCGCGAGGAAGGCGAGGCGCTGCTCGAGCGCCGCAGCGGCGAGCAGGACAACCCGCGCATCCTGCAGGCGTTCAACGAGCGCACGCCGGACTGGCTGTCGTTCTTCATGTTCACCTACTTCACCGACCGCGACGGCAAGTTCCAGCTGTGCGCGCTGGCCGAGAGCGCCTTCGATCCGCTGGCCCGCACCACCAGGTTCATGCTGACCGAGGAAGCGCACCACATGTTCGTCGGCGAATCGGGCGTGTCGCGCGTGATCCAGCGCACCTGCCAGGTGATGAACGAGCTGAAGACCGACGATCCGGGCAAGCTGCGCGCCGCCGGCGTGATCGACCTGCCGACGATCCAGCGCTACCTGAACTTCCACTACAGCGTGACCATCGACCTGTTCGGCGCCGACGAGTCCAGCAATGCCGCGACCTTCTACAGCACCGGCCTGAAGGGCCGTTTCGAGGAAGGCAAGCGCAACGACGACCATCTGCTCAAGGACAGCACCTATCGCGTGCTGCAGGCCGCCGGCGGCCAGCTGGTGGAGAAGGAAGTGCCGATGCTGAACGCGCTGAACGAGGTGCTGCGCGACGACTACATCAAGGACAGCGTCGCCGGCGTCGAGCGCTGGAACCGCGTCATCGACAAGGCGGGCATTCCGTTCCGGCTGAAGGTTCCGCACAAGGCCTTCCACCGCAATATCGGCGCGCTGGCCGGCGTCAAGGTGTCGCCGGACGGCCGCGTGATTTCGGACGCCGAATGGCAGGCCAATGTCGGCCAGTGGCTGCCGACCGAAGACGATCGGGCGTTTGTCGCCAGCCTGATGGGCCGCGTGGTCGAGCCCGGCAAGTTCGCCAACTGGATCGCGCCGCCGGCGATCGGTGTCAATCGCCAGCCGGTGGATTTCGAATACGTGCGGTTCAACTGAGCGACGGCGAGAGCAACGGCAATATCGGCGCAACAGCGCCAGCAACAACGACAGCGACCGCGCGTGACCGAACGCAGCGCCGAGCCGCGGCAGCATCTGGAGACGGCCATGGATATGGCAGACATGCAAATCATCAAGCAGCATCTGATCGACCCCGAGATCTGCATTCGCTGCAATACCTGCGAGATGACCTGCCCGGTCGGCGCGATCACGCACGATTCGCGCAACTACGTGGTCGACGCCGACAAGTGCAATCTATGCATGGCCTGCGTATCGCCGTGCCCGACCGGCTCGATCGACAACTGGCGGATGGTGCCGCGCTCGCGGCCCTATACGTTGGACGAACAGCTCGGCTGGGACACGCTGCCCGACGAACTGAGCAGCGAGCAGCTGGCCGCCAGCGGCGTGGGCGCCGAGGCGATCGCCGAAGCGCAGGCGCTGGAGGCGGTGGAAGAGCCGGTCGATCCGGCCCTCGCGCAGATCGCGCCGTTCAACAGCGCGCAATACGGCGCCACTCTGCCGCCGTGGTCGGCCGCGCATTGCTACACCAATCTGTACGGGCCGAAGTCGGCGATCAAGTCGGTCACGGCCACCGTGGTCGGCAATGTGCGCGTGACCGAGGTCGGCCGCGACTACGACACCCACCATCTGGTATTGGACTTCGGCGCGATGCCGTTCCCGGTGCTGGAGGGGCAGTCGATCGGCATCGTGCCGCCGGGCGTCGACGAGCAGGGCCGCCCGCATCATGCGCGGCAGTATTCGGTGGCCAGCCCCCGCAATGGCGAGCGGCCGGGCTACAACAACCTGTCGCTGACGATCAAGCGCGTGCTCGAGGACCATCAGGGCAATCCGGTGCGGGGCGTGGCCTCGAATTACCTGTGCGACCTGCAGGTCGGCGACACGGTCGAGGTGATCGGCCCGTTCGGCAACAGCTTCCTGATGCCGAACCATCCGCGCTCGAACATCGTGATGATCTGCACTGGCACCGGCAGCGCGCCGATGCGGGCAATGACCGAATGGCGGCGCCGGCTGCGCAAGTCGGGCAAGTTCGACGGCGGCAAGCTGATGCTGTTCTTCGGCGCGCGCACGCAGGAGGAATTGCCGTACTTCGGTCCGTTGCAGAACCTGCCGAAGGACTTCATCGATATCAACCTGGCGTTCTCGCGCACGCCGGGCCAGCCCAAGCGCTATGTGCAGGACCTGATGCGCGAACGCGCCGCCGACCTGGCGCAGCTGCTCGCCGATCCGGACAGCTATTTCTATGTCTGCGGGCTCAAGAGCATGGAGGAGGGCGTAGTGCTGGCGCTGCGCGATATCGCCGAACAGGCCGGTCTCGATTGGGAAGCGGTGGCCGCTTCGCTGAAGCGCGAAGGGCGGCTGCATCTGGAGACGTACTAGCTTGCGTATCGCCCTGACCGGGGCTTCGGAGGTTCACAAGGCCGGCCGCCGCGCAAACGCGGCGCCGGCCTTGTTCTTTTAGTCGTTTAGTCGTTTAGTCGGTCCAGCTGGGGCGATGCTCGCCCAGATCGGCGACATGGTCGTCGCCATCGGGCAGGCCGAGCGAGAAGCGCACCGGAAAACGGACCGCGATGCGGTCCTGGTCCGGGTCCGACACCGCACGAATCGTGCCGCGTGCCTGCACGTGCGGGTCCTGCAGCAGCTCTTCGGCATTCAGCACCGGCGAGATCGGCAGATCGACGCCGGCCAGCAGGTCGAGCCATTGCGCCAGCGTGCGGCTGACGAAGATCTGCGCCAGCAGCGCGTTGACCTCGACCTTGTGGCGCTGGCGACCGGCCCGCTCGGCGAAGCGCGGATCCTTCAGCGACGGGAATTTGTCGCCCAACGCGTCGCGCAGGTTCAGCCAGAACTTGTTCTCCAGAATGCCGAGCGCCAGATGGCGGCCGTCGCGCGTCTCGAACAGGTCGTTCTCCGGCATCACCGTGGGCGAGCGTAGCGGGGCGTCGGCATGCTGTTGCGCGGCCCAGGCGCCGTGGGCGGTCCACGACAGCATCGCATCGTGGATCGAGACATCGAGATGCTGGCCGCGCCCGTGCTGGCGCGCGCTGAGAATGGCGACGGTCAGTGCCAGCGCCGCGTAGCTGGAGGCCGCATAGTCGGACACCCGCACGCGCGGCCGCGCGACCTTGTCGCGCACCTGTACCGGCGCGGCCCAGTAGCCGGCCAGCGCCAGGTAGTTCAGGTCGTGTCCGGCATGGTCGGCATAGGGCCCGGTCTGGCCGAAGCCGGAGATCGAGCACAGCACGACGGCCGGATTGACCTTGGCCAGTTCGGCGTAGTCCAGGCCGAGTCGCTGCATCACGCCGGGACGAAAGCCCTCGACCACCGCGTCGGCATCGCGCACCAGTTCGAGGAAGGCGGCGCGTCCCTCGCTATCCTGCAGATCCAGTGCGACCGAACGCTTGCCGCGATTGAACTGCGCGAACACCGAGGCGCTCAACGTGCGCGAGGTATCGCCGACGCCGGGCCGCTCGACCTTGATCACGTCGGCGCCCAGCTGCTGCAATTGCAGCGTCGCGTGCGGGCCGGGCAGCAGCTGGCTCAGATCGATGATCCGGACGTCCTTCAGGCAGGACCAGTCCGGCTTGGCCGATGGCTCGTTCGATGGCTTGGCCGATGTCATTGCCGGGGCTCGATCAGCCGATATCGGCCGTCATGCCGATATCGCGCATCAGCGATGCATAGCGCTTGGTCTCGGCGGACACCATCTCGCGAAACTGCGCGGGCGACGCGCTGCGGCGCAGTTCGCCCGCGCTGGCCTCGAGCAACGAGTCGAGCTTGCCGCTGGCCTGGACCTCGTTGATCGCGGTGAACAGGCGCTGCGTCAGTGCCGGCGGCAGGTCGGCCGGCGCGAACAGGCCGCTCCAGTTGTCGAGCACGAAGCCGGGCGGCAGCGCCTCGGCCAGCGTCGGTACATTGGGGAAGTAGCGCGAGCGCTCGGCCGTGGTCACCGCAAGGGCGCGAACCTGGCCATTGCGCAGGTACGAGGTGGCGGTGCTGAGCACCGGCATGCCGAATTGCGTCTGCCCCGTCAGCATCGCCGTCAGGATCTCGGGCGCGCCCTTGTACGGCACGTGGACCGCCTCGGTGCCGGTCTGGTGCAGCATCGATTCGACGGCCAGATGGGCGATGCTGCCCTTGCCGCCGGAGCCGTAGTTCAGCTTGCCCGGGGCGCGCTTCATCGCCGCGACCAGCTCGGCCGCGGTGCGGTACGGCGAGTTGGCCGGCACCACCAGCGCGGTCGGGCCGCCCGACAGCGGCGCGATGCAGGTGAAGTCGCGCGCCGGGTCGTACGGCATCTGCTTGTACATATGGATGTTGATCACGTGCGTGTTGGCCAGCACGCCGAGCGTGTAGCCGTCCGCCGCGGCGCGCTTGAGCGCGCGGCCGCCGATGATGCCGCCCGCACCGGGCATGTTCTCGACCACCAGCGGCTGGCCGAGCTTGGGCGCGAGTTCGGCCGACAGCGCGCGGGCCATGTTGTCTGGCGAGGTGCCGGCGAGGAACGGCACGATCAGCCGGATCGGCCGGTTCGGATAGTCGCTGGCGGCGTACGCGCGCGGCAGGATGCCGCCCAGTGCCGCGGCGCCCGCGGCGGCCAGCCATGTTCTGCGATGCATTTGCTGTCTCCTGTACTGATGGCGCAGTCTGGGGCTGCGTCGATCGTTGCCTGGTTGGGGATCGTGGTGGGATGGCAACCGCCACCCAACAAACCCCTGCGCTACCTATCGAGCCTTCTCGCCCGCAGGCCCTTTCCCCGCCTGCTCCATCAGCGGCTCCAGAATCGCCCGCGCAATGGTATTGCGCTGGATCTCGCTGGTGCCCGTGAAGATGCGGAACATGCGCAGCTTGCGGAAGGTCTGCTCGACCGGATGGCCTCGCGTGACGCCCACATTGCCGTGGATCTGCACTGCCTTGTCGGCGATCTCGAAGCAGCGCTCGGACACGAACAGCTTGCAGGCCGCGGCTTTCATCCGCAGGTCGGCGCCGCTGTCGGCCAGCGCGGCGGTCTGCGCGATCATCGCCTCGCACGCCCACAGCGCCGCCGCCATATCGGCGAGCATATGCTGGATCGCCTGGAACCGCGCGATCGGGCCGCCGAACTGCCGGCGCTTGCCCGCGTACTCGACCGAAGCGCGATACACGCTGGTGGCAAGACCCAGCATGCTCGGGCAATGCAGCAGGCGGTTGACGTTGATCCGCGACATGCTCAGCTTGAAGCCGTTGCCCTCGCCGCCAAGGATATTGCTGCGCGGCACCCGCACATCGACCATGCGGATATCGGCGTCGATATGCTGGCCCGACATCGGCGTGTATTCGGTATCGACGGTGACGCCCGGCAGATCGAGATCGACCAGCACCGCGCTGATCGACGGTGGCGTGGTGCTGGCGTCGGTCACGCACAGCACGATCGCGAAGTCGGCGAACGGCGCGCCGCTGATGTAGTGCTTGTGGCCATTGATGACCAGCTCGTCGCCGTCGGCGACCGCGGTCGTCGAGATGCTCATCGCGTCCGACCCCGAATGCGGCTCGGTCATCGCGAAGCAGGTCGAGCGCTCGCCGCGGATCACCGGACCGAAATAGCGCTCGATCTGCTCCGGCGTGGCGTACTTCAGCATATTGCCGACGCGCGGCGGACCGCCGAGGTCGCCCAGCACATGCGGCGCCAGCGAGCAGCCGCTGGCGGCGATGTCGGCCTTCAGCGCGCATTGCTCGGCGATATTCAGGCCCTTGCCGCCCAGTTCGACCGGCAGGCAGGCGGCGTACAGACCCAGCTCGCTGGAGCGTCGCCACACGCGGCGCAGCACCTCCTTAGGCCACGGGTCTTCCGAGCCCAGGCCGAGCTCGCGCTCCATCGGCCGCAGTTCCTCGTCGATAAAGCGCCGGATGGCGGCCCGCGTCTCGACCAGCACGGGATTGGTCAGGTATTCGAACATGGCGTCGTTCCTTGGTGTCGTGGGCGGTGGGTCGCGTGTCAGTTCACGCGCCGTTCCTGACCCTGCCAATAGCGCTCGCGCACCAGCTTGCGGGCGAGCTTGCCGCTGGCGTTCTTCGGCAGCTCGCTGACGAAGTCGATCGAGCGCGGCGTCTTGTAGTCCGCGATGCGCGCACGGCAATGCGCGATCAGGTCGGCCGCGCTCAGTTCGCGCCCCGGCCACAGCGTGACCACGGCCTTGACGCTCTCGCCCCAGGTCGCATCGGGCACGCTGATCACGCAGGCTTCCATCACGTCGGGATGCTGGTACAGCGTCGCTTCGACCTCGGTCGGATAGACGTTGAAGCCGCCCGAGATGATCATGTCCTTCTTGCGATCGACCAGGTAGATGAAGCCTTCCTCGTCGACACGGGCCAGGTCGCCGGTATGCAGCCAGCCGTCGACCAGCACCTCGCGGGTCAGTTCCGGTTCGCCCCAGTAGCCCTGGAACACGTCCTCGCCGCGGATCACCAGTTCGCCGATCTCGTCGCCGCTGACTTCCTCGCCGCGCTCGTTGACCACGCGCACCTCGGTCTCGCCCATCGCGCGGCCGCACGAGGCCAGGCGCTCCGGACGATTGGCCAGCGCATCGGCATGATCGGCGGTGGACAGCCGCGTGACGCCGGAGGTCGATTCGCTGGCGCCATAGCCCTGCGACAGGATCGGGCCGATGCGCTCCCACGCCTCGCGAATGCGGGCCGGGGCCATCGGCGCGGCGCCATAGGCCAACGTCTTCAGGCTGGACAGGTCGGCAGTGGCCAGCGACGGCTCGGCCAGCACCATATTGATCATCGCCGGCACCATGAACACATGGGTGATGCGCAGGCGCGCGATCTCGGCGAGGAAATGCGCCGGCTCGAACTTGTCGAACAGCACCAGCGTCGCGCCGCAATACAGATAGGGCTGCATCAGCATGCCCGACGCGTGCGTGACCGGGCCGATCAGCGCCAGCCGGTCGCCGGAGCGGGCGGGGCGGTCCATGCCGAGCACGATCTTGCGCAGCGAGGCGATGCGATTGCCGTAGCTCTGCATCGCGGCCTTGATCTTGCCGGTCGAACCGGACGAGAAGTGCAGCACCGCGAGATCGGACGCCTGCGGCGTGTAGTCGGGCGCCCGGGTGTCGCCACGGCTGACGACATCTTCGTAGTCCAGATAGCCGGGCGCCGCTTCCCCGATTGCGATAAAGGTCTCGACCGAGCCGAAGCCAGCCGTCTGCGGGTTGTAGCCGGTGTAGCCCCGGCCCGCGATCATCACGCGCGGCCCGCAGTTCTCGACCACCTGGGTTGCCTCGGCGGCGGTGAAGCGCGGATTGAGCGCCGCCTTGACCAGCCCCGCCTTGAACAGCGCGCATTCGATCTCGACCAGCTCGGTGCAATTGCGCGACTGCACCGCGACGCGGTCGCCCTTGGCCAGGCCCAGTCCCAGCAGCGCATTGGCCAGCCGGGTCGAGCGCTCGTCCAGCTGGCGATAGCTGAGCGCGCGGTCGCGATACAGCACCGCGGGGCGGTCGCCCCAATAGCGCGCGGCACGCCGCAGGAAATAGGCGAAGGTCATCGATGTCTCCTTGATCTGCTTTGGCGGCAGTTTGGAAGACGTGAGACATCACTACAATGCTGCATTGGAAATAAAGCCATAACCGACGGGAATGCGAGGGAAGCGGCATGGAGACACGCGATCTGGAGTACGTGCTGGAGGTGGCCGCCCATGGCGGCATCGGCCGGGCCGCCGAGGCGCTCGGCATGAGCCAGCCGGCATTGACCAAGGCGGTGCAGCGGGTGGAAGGGCAGATCGGCCTGCCGCTGTTCGAGCGCACCGCGCTTGGCATGCGGCCGACCCAGGCCGGCGCGGCCTTTATCGAGCGCGCCCGGCGCATCCGGCTCGAATACGAGGACGCGCTGGCCGAGATGCGCGGTATCCGCACCGGCGAGCAGGGCGTGCTGCGGCTGGGTTATTCGCCGTCGATTCCAAACCCGGTGGTGCTGGACGCGTGCCGTCAGCTGATGCAGGAGCGGCCGGTCGCGCGGTTGCGCTTGACCAGGCGAATGGCGCGCGACCTGATGGATCCGCTGCTGGCCGGCGAACTCGATCTGGCCATCGCCCCGGTTCCGCGCCAGCGGACCGACGAGTTCGTCGTCCACGACCTGTTCGACGACACGCTGGCGGTGGTCGCCGACGAGTCGCACCCTTTGCATCGCAAGCGCGGCCTTATGCTGGCCGACCTGGTCGATCAGGAATGGCTGCTGCCCGGCGCCCATATCCTGCTGCGCCAGCAGCTCGAGGCCGCGTTTCAGCAGCGTGGCCTGCCGCCGCCGAACCTGCGCGTCGAATCGGATTTCGGCAGCGCCTCGCTGTTCTATCTGATGCGGGGCACGCGGATGCTGAGCATTGCCGGCGCGCAGATGGCCCGGCCGCTGGCGGGTTTTCGTGCGTTGCGGCTCAGCAGCGACGAACTGGATTTGCGGCGGCGGGTCGGCGTGATCGCGCGCGCCGGGGCCTATCTGTCGCCGCTGGCGCAGCGGATGGTGGCGATCTTGCAGGCGAGGGCGATATAGGACAGTGCGTCGGCATGCCGTCTCTTCGGCAGCGAAGGGAAGGGAAAAGCGAAGAGAAAAGCGAAGAGAAAAGGGAAGAGAAATGGCACGCCCGCCCGCCGCTATACTGAGGCACCGTTGCACCGACCATTTGTGGACGACAGCACCATGAATATCTGGCTATTTCTCGTTCCCTTTGCCATTGCGGCCGCATTGCCGGGGCCCGCGCAAGGCGCCATGTTTGCCAGGGTCGTCAGCATGGGCACCGCGTCTGCCTGGTCATTTATCGTGGGCATGGTGGCGGGCAATGCCGTCTGGCTGCTGGCGGCCGTCTTCGGGCTTTCGGCGCTCGCGGTCCGTTTTGCCACCGTGTTCGTGGTGGTCAAATGGCTTGGCGTGCTGTTCCTGCTCTATATGGCATGGCGGCTGTGGAAGTCCGATGGCCACCGCGCGGCGCAGCAGCCGGCGCGTTCGGGCAGCGGTTTTCTGGCGGGCGCCTTCCTGACGCTTGGCAATCCCAAGGCCATGGTGTTTTTCGGCGCGGTATTGCCGCAGGCATTCGATATGACGGCGTTGACGGCGGGGCAGATCGTGCTGATCGTGATCCTTGGCGTGGCCGTCGATTTCCTCGTGCAATTGTTCTATCTGATGCTGGCGCGGCAGACCCGGACCTTCATTTCCTCCCCGCAACGCGTACGGATCGTCGACCGCACCGCGGCGGCGTTGATGGCCGGCTGCGCCGGCGCGATTGCCGCGAAAACGTAGGGGATTCCACTCCCGCGTTTTCGCCGTCCGAGCAAAAATACAACGGACACAGAGATTTAAAAAGATTTCATATCGGCAAGCCGTTTGTTGTTGTATTTGTATTGGCCAGAACGGGCTGCATAAATACAAGGTCGGCGCGAGCCAGCGCCAATGCCGATACGATGAAATTCTCTGTCTTTCTGCTCGGAGCCGGAACCATCGCCGTGATGCTGATGGGCGCGGCACAGGTCAAGGGCACGCTGACGAACGCGCCGATCGCCGCGCTGGCCCCGGGTTTTCACGCCGATGGCGATCATTTTGGCGGCAGGCCCTGCGCCGAGCCGTGCGCCGAGTTGTTCCAGGGCTATGCATGGGCGCTGATGCACGACGTGCGCCATGCCAGGTCCTGCGAAGCGGTACAGCCGGACTTTCGCGCCGGCTGCATGCAGTACGTCGATGATCTGAACATGCGGCGCAGCGCCCGGGCCGTGGCGCAGCGCCAATCCGGCCCATCCGACATCCCGGCGACGGGCGGGTCCGCGAAACCGATCGGACCCACGCCGACGCTGGTGCTGCCAGTCTCTACATCCGGTACCGCAACGTCGCCATGACGCTGCGCGGCGCGCCCGGCAGGTTCAGGTTCGGGCTCGAACCGTGGCCCGAGACGATATAGCCCTTGTCGAACAGGTTGTACAGGTTCAGCTGCAGCTCCATCGGTCCGCGCCGGTACCACGCCATCATGTCGGCCGTGACATAGCCGGGCAGCGTCACCGTGTTCTGCGGATCGGCCATGCGCGCGCCGACGAGGTTCAGGCCGCCGCCGATGCCGAAGCCGTGCCCCAGCTCCTTGGTGACCCAGACATTGCCGCTATGGCGCGGTGTCAGCGTGGCGCGCTTGCCTTCGAGCGCGCTGGTCGAGCGGGTGACCTGCGCGTCGAGGAAGGCGTAGCCGGCCAACACCTTCAGGCCCCGGCCCAGATCGCCGGCGACGGTCAGCTCGGCGCCGTCGGTCCGCTGTTCCCCGATCGGCATCAGCGCGGTGCCGGTGGCGTTCGCGACCTTGATATTGGTCCGTTCCAGCCGGAATACCGACACCGTGGTGCTGAGGCGGCCATCGAGGAAATCGTATTTGGCGCCGATCTCGGTATTGCTGGTTTTTTCCGGGGCGAGCTCGGCGTTATTGGCGGCCAGCGAGAAGGCTTCGCCCGACGGCTGGAACGAACGGCTCCATGACAGGTAGTACGACTGTGTCTTCGACGGCTGCCACACCAGGCCCGCGCGCGGGCTCCACGCGTTGTCGGTACGCGCCAGGCCGCGCTGGTTCGGGCGGCGGTCGACGGTCTCCTGCTCGAAGCGGTCGTAGCGGATGCCGACCAGCGCCTTCCACTGCTCGCTCAGCGTGATCATGTCCTGGGTGTAGAGGCCCAGCGTCTTGAAGGTGCCTCGGTTGGTGGTGCCCGGCGTGCCGCCGAGCAGCCGCGGCAGCGTCGGTAGCACCGGATGGAACAAGTCCACGGTGGCGACGTTGTTGCGCGAATAGTTGACCAGGTCCTTGTTCTGCTGGCCGACCTCGACGCCGTACAGCAGTTCGTGCTTCATGCCGAACAGCGTTGCCTTCTGCGTCAGGTCCGTCTGGTTGAACCAGCCGTGCTCCTCGCGGTAGACGTTGGAGCGGTTCAGCGACACCGTGCGCCGCGCCGCGTTGACGGTGCCCGGCAGCGTGTTGTTGCGGTCCAGCGAATAGTGGTAGTAGCGCGTCGCGTTGCGGATCGACCAGTTGTCGTTGAAGCGATGCGTCAGCGTGGCGGTGCCCGAGTACACGCGCGACTGGCTGTAGTCGGCGTCGCGTGCATTGGCCGCGCCGTAGTAGGTGGACGCCGGCACCTCGACCGGACGGCCGTTGAACGCCGGGATGCCGAAGTCGGTCACGCGCCGGTCTTCCAGATAGTCGGCCTGCAGCAGCAGCTTGGTGTTCGGCGCGAGCTTCAGGTCCAGCGACGGCGCGATCGCGGTGCGGTCCAGAAACTGCTGCGAGCGGTAGCTGTCGGCGCGCTGCACCGCGCCGGTGATGCGGAACGCCGCCGCGCCGTCGCCGAACACCCGGCCGACGTCGACCTCGCCGCGCCGGTCCGCCCACGAGCCGTAACTGAGGCTCAGGTCGGTGATGTCCAGGCCCGGCTTCTTCGTCACGCGGTTGATCAGGCCGCCCGACGAGCCGCGGCCGTACAGCACGGCGGCCGGTCCCTTGATCACCTCGATCCGCTCGACGTTCGACAGGTCGCGGAAATACAGCGCGTCGTCGCGGATGCCGTCGACGAACTGGTCGGCGATCGCGGTGAAGCCGCGAATCGTCACCTGGTCGCGCTGTCCATCCCCATGCGAGAAGCCCACCCCCGGCACATTCTTCAGCGTGTCCTGGATCGAGGTCGCGTGCTGGTCGCGCATGACTTCGGCGGTCACCACGTTCACGGTCTGCGGCACGTCGCGCAGCGGCACGTCCATCTTGGTGGCGGTGACGGTATCGGGCGGGTTGTAGCCCTCGCCCAGCTCCCGGCTTGCGCTGGCCTTGACCTTCACTTCGGGCAGCGTTTCAGTGGCCTGGGCCCGGACGGCGGCAGGGGAAAGAACGGAGGCCGCCAGCAGGGCGGCGGTGATCGGGTGACGCTTGGCTCGCATTTTGTAATGAACTGTAATATTTTGACGGAATGCGAATTATTATCATTACAAGATATGCGGTCAACTGCCTAATCACCCATTCGTGGGGTGCGGCCAACGCAGCGTCCGCGGGCAAGTGTCTCTTTCGGTACTCCGGGATCACGGTGGACGGCGATGAACGGCGCGTGAAGCGGCGAAGAATTCACGGCCAGCACCGTTCAGGAACACGCGGCGGGCGTATGCTTGCACGGTAGTCAGCCGTCCTGTCACCCATGTCACCGCTTCGCTCGCCCCGCCAGTCTTCCACTTCCCGTGATCCGCGCAGTTCCTCGCCGTTTCGCCATTTCCGCCGCTTCTTGCCCGATCCCGAACGGTTGCAACAGCACCGGTGGCTGCGCTGGATGGGGCCGATCCTGCAGCACCCCCGTCTATGGCATGTCAGCCGACGCGGCATCGCGCTTGGCGTCGCGCTAGGCCTGTTCTTCGGCCTGCTGCTGCCGATCGCGCAAATCCCGATGAGCGGCGCGGTGGCGGTCGCGTTGCGTGCCAACGTACCGGCCGCGGTGGCCAGCACCTTCGTCAGCAATCCATTGACCTTCGGCCCGATCTACTACGCCGCGTGGCGGCTGGGCAGCGCGGTGCTGGGAGAAGGCGGCCCGCCGCCGGCGCCGGAAGCGCTGGCGGCGGTCGCGGAACCGGGCGCGATGGTCAATCTCGTTCCGGGAGGTGCCGCGCCGGCGGCACAGCCGGCCCAAGTGGAAAAGGAGAGCTGGTGGACGGAAACCCGCCGCCGCCTGCTGGGCGTCGGCAAACCGCTGCTGCTGGGCCTGGCGCTGATGGCCACCGTGACCAGCGTGTTGTTCTATTTCGGCGTGTCGTGGGTGTGGGCGCTGCGCACGCGCCGGATCCGGCGCCGGCGTGTGAAAGCGGCGCAGGCCGAAGCAAAACTGGGTGGCGGTGGCCCGCGCGCCAAGCCGTGAACAAGGCAGCTATCGGTCGCCCGGGTGGCCTTTTCGGCAAGTGATGCCCGCGGTTTTGCTTTAGCTGTTGCTTTCCGGCATACGCATTTCTACCTAATGTTGCATTGCGTCAATTCTTTGCCTACAATTCGGGAAAACCCCATAAGGGTTATCCCTGAAAGGAAGGACGCCATGAACACCCAATCCGATATCAAGCTGACCGATCAACTGGAACGTGACCTGATCGAGCGTGAACTCGACGCTCCGCGCCTGGGCTTCGCCTACGACGTCAAGCGCGCCATCGCCGCCGTGCAAGGCGTGCTGGCCCGCCTGCAGTCGGACGCCCGCAAGGCCAAGATCGTCTTCGCGAACGGCTAAGCAGCCGGCTCGACCCCTGCATCGCGATAGTCCCCCGCTGTCGCGCTGCAGTAAGCAGTAGGGTCGGCCAATCAAAAACCGGTCCGGTATCGGCCTCGCAGCAATGCGCTGCGGGACCGATGCCGGGCCGGTTTTTTGTTGGGCCGATCAGCGTGTGCTGCTTTCCGATTCGTTCGGCGTTCCGTTCGTACCGTCGCCGGCGGCCGCTTCCGCGTGTGCAGGGACTGAGGCGGGGCGGCTCACCGCTGCCGCGGCGGGACGCGGCTGCCACGACACGCTGATGTCGCCGTTGACGAAGGTCTGGCAGGCCAGCCGGTGGCCGCTCGCCAGCTCCTGCTCGGTCAGCAGTTTTCTCTCCTTGGCCTTGACCTCGTCGGTGTGCTCGAGGCCGCTGTCGATGTGGCACTTGCAGGTCCCGCAAAGGCCGCCGCCGCACTTGAACGGGATGCCGCCCTGTTCGCGCAGCGAGACGCGCAGCAGGTTGCTGTTGGGCGGGGCGGTGGCGGTCTTGCCGTTGTTGCTGACGAAGGTGATCTGGATCATGGCGATGCGCTGCGAGAGAGCGTGTTCGGGATTTCGGGATTTCGGGATTTCGGGATGTCGGATCAGATGGCGACCAGCGTCAGTTCCATGCTGCCGAACGAGGCGAGCCGGCGCAGTTCCTCGCGCGCCGCTTCGACGGTGGCGTACTTGTCCAGGAACTTGGTCGGGACGTGGTTGACGATGCCGGGCGGCGTTTCCTCGACCACGCGGACCTTGGCCTCGTGCTCGAGCCGGGCGATGACGAAGCGCACGGTGGGTTTGCCGTAGAAGCGGTACTCGTAGCGTTCCACCGGCGTGACGCCGTCGACCGGCTCGGTGCGGAACTGGCCGGGGCGGCTGGTCAGGATCACGTACATGGCTTGCGACTCACGATGCAGGCCATCAGGCCTTGATGCCGGCCGGTACGCGGCCCGCGGCGCCGGCGGCTTCCTCGGCCGGCGACAGTTCATCCTGCGCCAGCTCGATGTCGTGTTCGATCCAGAGCTGGCAGATCAGCCGGTAGCCCTGCTCGAGCCGCTCGCCCAGCTGCTTTTTCTCTTTCCAGTTCGGCGGCGGCAAATGTTCGGCGCCGGAGAGCACGCGGCAGGCGCATTTCGAGCACTTGCCCATGCCGCACTCGTAGCGCAGGTTCGGATAGGGAAACTGCCGGATCCCGGCGCGCACGACCAGATTGGTACGAGGTGCGACCTCGTCGCTGTGAACCTGGCCGTGCCGGTGAAGAAGAACCTTGGGCATGATGTCGTCCTGCTTGTTGCTGTCTACTTGGCTATCTGTCTAGCTATCTGCGGATGGGAGGCGAGGGCGGCGGCCGCTCAGGACCACAGCAGCATCGCGGCCACGGTCGAACACGCCAGCCCGATCACCACCGGAATCAGCAGCGCGCGCACCGCGTCGAGCACCGGCACCCGGGCGAAGCCGGCCACCGCGATCAGCGAGGACCAGGCGATCAGCGTGCCGCCACCGGTCCAGACCGCGCCCATCTGGCCGACCGCCGCCAGCGTGGCCGGATCGAAGCCCACCACCGGGCCCAGTGCGCCGGCCAGCGTGCCGGTCAGCGGCAGGCCGGCGAAGCCGGAGCCGTCGATGCCGGTGATCATGCCGACCAGCAGCACGCCGAACGCGACCAGCATGTGGTTGTCGGGAATCAGGTGCTGATACGACTGGATCAGTTCGAACAGCAGGCTCGGGGCCTTGCCTGGCGGCAGGCCGAGGATCTGCGCGGCAGTCTCGCCGGCGCCGACGAAGAAGAAGCCGGCGATCGGCAGCACCGAACCCATCGCCTTGAAGGCGAACACGAAACCGTCGGTGATGTGCTCGGGGCAGACATCCAGCATCCGGCGCGGGCCTTCGGCGGCCAGCGTCGCCAGCATCATCAGCACCGCGGCCACGCCGCCGACCAGAGCGGCGGCCTCGCCCCCCTTCAGGTCCTGCACGCCGGTGCCGAGCTTGGGCAGCACCATCACGGTGACCACGGCCAGGAAGGCGATCGGCGTCACGATGGCAAAGCACTTCGACCATTTGATCCGCTTGCGCTCGACCATCGACAGGCTGGCCTCGATATTCGATTCGGTGGCCAGCGGCTCCTCATGCGCGGTGGCGCGGGCGATCTCCGCCTTGTCGAAGGTGCCACCGCCGCCGCCGTCGTCACCTAAGCCCAGCGCGGCCCCGCTGGCGCGCTGTTGCCAGCGGTCCAGCAGCGTGCCGCTGGCCGGGACGATGTGCTTGCGCATCGACAGGTAGGCCAAACACAGCGCGATCGCGCCGGTGATGATCGACAGCGTCAGCGCGCGGTCGGCGACCACGGCCGCGCTGACTGCGGCGCCGGCCGCCTTGGCGCTGATGCCCGGGGCGACGCCGATCACATAGTCCGACGACAGCGCCATGCCCTGGCCGGCAATCGCGATCGCCATCGCGCCCGCCAGCGGCGGCAGTCCGGCCGCGATTGCCGCTGGCAGCAGGATCGCGGAGACCAGCGGCACCGCGGGCGTGGGCCAGAAGAACAGCGAAATCACATAGGTCACGCCGGCCAGGATGAAGAAGGCGCTGTGGCCGTTCTTCATCACCACGCGAAACGGCTCGACCATGCGGATATCCGAGCGCAGCGTCTTCAGCGCGTTGAGCAGCGCGGTCATGAAGGCGATGACCAGGAAGATATTGAACAGCTCCTTGGCGGCCACCAGGCTGGCCGAGAACACGCCCGCCAACGCGGATACCGGGCTGCCGGTCAGCGCGAACACGACCAGCGCGGTCCCCACGATGGAGGGCACGACGACATTGGCGCGCAGGATCATCGTCAGCACGATGACCGCGACCCCCATGAGATATATCCAGTGCGCGGCACCGATCACGACTTCGTGTTGCATGAAAGCTCCGTGGGGCGAGAGGGTGGTTCGTGAAGCTCGACCGTCCTTCGGGTGGGGGTCTGGACGGTATACTATATTCCGTATCGCTATGTCGCCAAGCGAAATCGTATACGGATATACGCTGATACCGGGGTGGGGTTTGATCCCGGAAAGGCGCACCAGAACTGGGATTCGTGCACCCCAGGAAACACCGTTGCGGTGCCTGCGCTCGGGGAATGGCTTGCGCTTTGATTCGCGTCGTGTGTAGACTGTATACCAACAACCGCTAGTCAGGTATTCCGCCGCCGGCAGTTGACGACGCGACGTGCGGCCGCGCCGCCGTCCGTGCTGCTCCCACTCCTTTCCGTCATGACCACCACGCTGCCCGCGTTGATTGCCAGTCTGTCGCCGACGCTGTCGCCGGCCACGTCCTTGCTGCCGGCCGTGCCGCTGTCCGAGTACGGCTGGATGGGTGCGACGATCTTCGCCGGTGCCTGCCTGCAGGGCGTGGGCGGCATCGGCTTCGCGATGCTGGCGGCACCGCTGGCCGCGATGTTCTTTCCGCAGCTGGTGCCGGGGCCGCTGTTGGCGATGGGCGGCTGCCTGTCGCTGCTGGCCGCGCTGCGCGAGCGCGAGGCGATTGCCTGGCGTTTGACCGGAACCGCGTTGCTGGGCCGCACGCTCGGCGGCCTGATCGGCGTGCTGGCCATTGCCTGGCTGCGGCCGCAGTGGCTGGCGGTGGTGTTTTCGTTGTCGATCCTGCTGGCGGTGGCGCTCAGCGCCCTTGGCTGGCGCGTGCGGCCCTCCGCTGGGAATCTGGCCATCGCCGGCACCGCGTCCGGCTTCATGGCGACGCTGACGTCGGCGGGCGCGCCGCCGTTCGCCATCGTGATGCAGCACATGAGTCCGGCGGCGATGCGCGCGACGGTCGGCTGCATTCTCGGTGGCGGCGCCGTGTTGTCGCTGGCGATGCTGGCCGGCGCGGGACGCTTCGGTATTGCGGACCTGACGTTGAGCGCGCTGCTGGCGCCGTTCCTGCTCGCCGGGTTTGCGGTGTCGAGCCGGCTCAAGGCGCGTGTGTCGGCGGTGGCCGTGCGCCGGTTGCTGCTGGCTTTGTGCGCGGCGGGCGCGATCGCCGTGCTGGTCAAGGTGGTGGTGCAGGGCTGAGCTGCCTGGCCCCCTCTACCTCGCTTCAACTTCAACTACATCCATCCACCATCGCAGGAGACCCGATGCAGCACATCACAGACGAAATGGTCGATCGCCACGTCGCGCCGGAAGACGTGCAACGCATCATGCTGGAGGCGTTCCGCAGCTTCGGCCAAGGCAAAGCCGCCATGCAGCAGCGCATCCGTACCGAGGCGGGCGGCGTCAAGCTGTCGACGCTGGGCGCGGTGATACCGGATCAGGGCGTGGCCGGCGCCAAGGTCTACACGACCATCGACGGGCAGTTTTCCTTCGTGATCCTGCTGTTCTCGACCGAGGATGGACGGCCGCTGGCGTCGTTCGATGCGGGCGCGATCACGGGGCTGCGCACCGCAGCTTGCACGGTGGTCGCGGCGCGCCATCTGGCGCGGCCCGATGTCCGTACGCTGGCGCTGTTCGGTGCCGGCACGCAGGGCGCCGCGCACGCGAGGCAGTTGAGCGCCGCGTTGCCGCTGGAGCGCATCCTGCTGTGCGATCCGTATGCGCCGGCCGATCTGCCGGAGCGGCTGAGCCAGAGCTGCGGCATTCCGGTGCTCGTGACGGAGAACGAGGCTGCGGTGCGAGAGGCCGACATCGTCGTCACGGCATCGCGCTCGACCACGCCGCTGTTTTCCGGGGAGGCGATCAAGCCCGGGGCATTCGTGGCGGCGATCGGTTCCAGCCTGCCGCATACGCGCGAACTCGACGACGTGGCGCTGTCGCGCGCGTCGGCCGTGGTCGTCGAATGGAAGCCGCAGTCCACGCGCGAAGCCGGCGACATCGTGATGGCGGGGCAAGGCGTGCTGCCCGAATCGAAGCTGGTCGAACTGGCCGATGTCGTGCTGGAGCGCGCGCAGCCCCGGCGCAGCGACGACGACATCGTCATCTACAAGTCCGTGGGCGTGGGCCTGGAAGATGTGGCACTGGCCGGGCTGGCGTGGCAGCGGGTGCAGGCGGCTGCGCGATGAGTCGTTAAGCCACTGGGTCCCCGCCTGCGCGGGGACGACATGGAAGTGTTCCGTCGTCCCCGCGAACGCGGGGACCCAGCGACTTGCTTCGCGGCCGAACTCCGACTCGCCAGAAACCCAAGGTAAACCCCGACGAATAAAGCCGCCCAGGCCCTTGTCCGTCCCGCTTAAGTGTATATAGTATACAAACATCGGACGAACGATCCGTCCGACCCAACCATCCCGAACCGTCAGCCAACAAGGAGCCCCACATGGCCGAACTGATGAACCGAGAAGAATTCCGCGCCGCGCTGGAAGAAGCGATCAAGGGCAAAAGCGCCAACCAGGCGCCGTTCAGCAAGGCCTGGGCCACCGGCAAGCTGAGCCGCGCGCATCTGGCCCGCTGGGCCGAGAACCACTATCACTATGTCGGGCCGTTTGCCGATTACCTGGGCTACATCTACGCCCGGATGCCGGATCGGTATACCGAGGCCAAGGATTTCCTGCTGGCCAATATGTACGAAGAGGAAATCGGCGGCGATCGCCACACCGACCTGCTGATCCGCTTCGCCGAGGCCTGCGGCACGACCCGTGAGCGCGTGATCGATCCCGACAACATGTCGTCGACCACGCGCGGCCTGCAGTCGTGGTGCTATGCGGTGGCGATGCGCGAGGACCCGATCGTCGCGGTGGCCGGCCTGGTGGTCGGGCTGGAGTCGCAGGTGCCGTCGATCTACCGCAAGCAGACGCCGACGCTGCGCGAGAAGTACCAGTTCACCGACGAGGAGGTCGAGTTCTTCGACCTGCATATCGTCTCGGACGAGATCCATGGCGAACGCGGCTACCAGATCGTGCTCGAGCACGCGAACACGCCCGAGCTGCAGCAGCGCTGCCTGAAGATCTGCGAGATCGGCGCCCAGATGCGGCTGCTCTATACGACCGCGCTGTACTACGACTACGTCGCGCATGAGCTGCCGCTGCCCGAGCTGGAAATGGCTGCCTGAGCGCGACGCTCGAACCGTGCCGCGCGGCGCCTACCGGCGCCGCGCTCTTTCCCTGACCGCCTGATGAGCGCCGCAAAGATGGAACCGTTCTACAACTACATCGATGGCGAATGGACCGCGTGCCAGTCCGGCCGAACCTTCGACAACATCAATCCCGCCGATACGAACGAAGTGGTGGGCCGCTTCCAGGCATCCGCCGCCGAAGATGGCCAGGCCGCAGTGGCGGCCGCCGCCGCCGCGTTCGAGGGCTGGAAGAACACGCCGATCGGCCGCCGCGCGGCCATCCTGAACCGCGCCGCGCAGCAGCTCGAAGCCAATGCCGACAGCGTCGCGCGCGAACTGACGCGCGAAGAGGGCAAGGCGTTGAGCCTGGCGCGCGACGAGGTCCTGCGCTCGGCGCAGACGCTGCGCTTCTATGCCGTCGAAGGCCAGACCTTCACCGGCGAATCGTTCCCCAACGACGACGGCGACATGCTGGTCTACACGCAGCGCGAGCCGCTGGGCGTGGCGACGGTGATCTCGCCGTGGAATTTCCCGATCTCGATCCCGGCACGCAAGATCGCGCCGGCGCTGATCACAGGCAATACCGTGGTGTTCAAGCCGTCGTCCGATGCGCCGCTGAGCGGCTATCGCTTGGCCGAGGCGCTGATCGACGCGGGCCTGCCCAAGGGCGTGCTGAACTTCATCACCGGCAGCGCCGCCGACGTGGGAGCCGCGATCACGCAAGCCCCGGCCGTGCGTGCGATCTCGTTCACTGGCTCGACCCGCGCCGGCGAGCAGATCCATCGCTCGGTGCCGCTGACCACGCGCACGCAGATGGAGCTGGGCGGCAAGAATCCGCTGCTGGTGATGGAGGACGCGGATCTCGACCAGGCCGTCGGACTGACGATCAAGGGCGGTTTCTCGCTCAGCGGCCAGGCCTGCACCGGTACCAGCCGCGTGCTGGTCGCCGAGTCCGTGCGCGACGCCTATACCGAGAAGCTGCTGGCCCGCGTCAAGACACTGAAGATCGGCAGCGGCCTGACGCCCGGCATGGACCTGGGTCCGCTGGCCACGCGCAACCAGCTCGACAACGTGCTGCGCTATATCGACATCGGCAAGTCCGAGGCGACCCTGCTGTGCGGCGGCGAGCGGCTCGGCGGTCCGGAGTTCGACAACGGCTTCTACGTGTCGCCCGCCGTCTTCACCGATGTCACGCAGGACATGCGCATCGCGCAAGAGGAGATCTTCGGGCCGGTGATCGCGATCATCGCGTTCAGCGACTACGCCGACGCGATCGCCAAGGCCAACGACAGCGAGTACGGCCTGGCCGCGGCGATCGTCACGCGCAATCCGCGCTACATGCATCGCTTCGCCGCCGACATCGAGGCCGGCACCGTCAAGATCAACCGCACCACCACCGGCAATCTGGTCAACGCGCCGTTCGGCGGGCTGAAGCGCTCCAGCACCTCGACCTTCCGCGAGTCCGGCCGCACCGGCCTCGAGTTCTATACCCAGATCAAGACCGTCTACCGCGGCCTGTAAGCACTACGTATCGCAGCATCGCAGCATCGCTACACCGTATCGACCAGGAGAACATCGCATGAAACAAGCCATCAAGCTCGAACTGCGCGAAGCGCGCCATATGGTGGCCGCGGCCATCGCCAAGTCCGAGGAGATCGGCGTGCTCGAATCCATCTGCGTGGTGGACGAGGGCGGCTATCCGCTGGTGCTGGAGCGGATGGACGGCGCCCGTATCACCGGGCCGCAGATCGCCTGGAACAAGGCCTTTACCGCGGCCGGCCACAAGCGCTCGACCCATCTGTTCACCACGCCGCCGAACGGGCCCGCGCTGCCCGGCAACGAAGCCTTCGGCATCCAGTGGAGCTTCGAGGGCAAGTTCGCCGCCTTTGTCGGCGGTTTTCCGATCGTCGTCAACGAGCAGGTGATCGGCGGCATCGGGCTGAGCGGCGGCAACGGCGAACAGGACACGCAGGCGGGCCTCGCCGCGCTGCAGGCGCTGCAGGAATTGCTGGCACCGCAGGACCTGAAGGTGGTGGTGCAGGCCGATATCAAGCGCTGAACCGAGCGCTGACCCAAGCGCTGCACGAAGCGCTGAACCCCCGCCGCATCCTTCAACCGGCCATTCGGAACGCATCATGTCTCACCGCATCCAGATCCTCGAAACGCAGCAGGCCTTTTTTGTCGAGCGAGGCGAAACGCTGCTGCAGGCCGCGCTCAAGGCCGGTATCGCGCTGCCGCACGATTGCCAGCTGGGCGGCTGCGGCACCTGCCGGATGAAGCTCGTCGAAGGCGAGGTCCGCTACGAGGAAGAGCCGATGGGGCTGGCGCCCGACGAGGCGGCGGCGGGCTATGCGCTGGCCTGCCAGGCGCAGCCGGTTGGGGATTTGGTGATCAGCACCGCGCGCGAGGACGAAGCCTGCGCCGAGCCGATGCGGCATCGCGCGCGGATCGAACAGGTTCTTCCGCTGACGCCGACCGTGCTGCAGGTCCGGCTGGAGGTGCCGGATCTCGACGCGGCGCTGGATTATCGACCGGGCCAGTACCTCAAGCTGATCGCGGCAGAGGGGCAGGCGCGCACTTTCTCGATGGCGTCGGTGCCGCAGGGCGGCAGCATCGAACTGCATGTGCGCCGCATTCCGGGCGGCGCGGTCACCGACCGCATCCTGCCGGGCCTGGCGCCCGGCGATGCGGTCGAAGTCGAGCTGCCGCACGGCAACTTCTTCTATCGCGCGCGCGACTATCGTCCGTTGCTGATGGTCGCCACAGGCACCGGCATCGCGCCGATCAAGGCGATTCTCGAGTCGCTGATGGACGATCCCGATTGCCCGCCGGTATCGCTGTACTGGGGCATGCGGGAGGAGGGCGATCTGTATCTGCACCAGCAGATCGAGGGCTGGGCCGAGCGCCTGTACGACTTCCGCTATGTCCCGGTGCTGTCGCGCGGCGCAGCCGGCTGGCAGGGCCGCCGCGGTTATGTGCACCATGCCGCGGTCGACGATCTCGGCGACCTGTCCGAGCACGCGATCTACCTGTGCGGCTCGCCGGACATGATCCGCGACGCGCGGCAGGCCTTCCTCGATCGCGGCGCCAGCACCGAACATATCTACGCCGACAGTTTCACGTTCCAGCGGGACTGAGGCCCGGCGGCCGTGGAGGGGCGGCGACCGCGCCGCTTCGTTCGGTAGCTGGTATACAATGACGCCAGCCTTTGGCGCGGGCTCGCACCGACCCGGTGCCTCGCCGCAGCGCCTGGGTCCCCGCCAATTCGCGCGCTGTCCAATCCGATCGCCTCGCCATCCGCCATGTCCCTCCGCCCGTCCGTTTCCGCCGCGCCCGATCAGGAAGTCGTGAGCCTGGGCGCCAGCCATTCGCCGCTGTTCGCGCTGGTCACCGACAAGCTGCGTGAGCGCATCCTGAAGGGCGACTACGAGCCGGGCGAACGCCTGGTCGAGAACAAGCTGTCGGCGGAACTGGGTGTGTCGCGCATCCCGGTGCGCGAGGCGCTGCGGGCGCTAGCCAGCGAAGGGCTGGTGCTGATCGAACCGCGCCGCGGCGCCTCGGTGGCCAAGCTGTCGCCCGATATCGTCCGCGAGATGGTGGAGGTGCGCGCCACGCTGGAGGGGCTGAACGCCAAGCTCGCCGCGCAGCGGCGCGATCCCGCGCTGATCGCGGAGCTCGAGGCGGTGTTGCAGCAGGGCATGGAAGCGGCGGCCCAGGGCAAGGCCGACGAACTGCTGACGCTGAATTCGCGTTTTCACGAGGTGCTCGGCAATATCGCCGCCAACAGCGTGCTGCAGGAAATGATGCGCTCGCTGCGTGAGCGTACCGCGGTGCTGTTCGGGCCGGCCAACACGGTGCGCGCCCGCCAGAACTGGGACGAACACGCGCAGATCCTGCAGGCGGTGATCGCCGGCGATGCCGATCTTGCGGCCCTGCTGGCGGCACGGCATGTCTACAGCGCGGCCAAGGCGGCCGAGCTGCCGGTCGGCGAGCAGCACGCCGCCTGACGGCTGTTGCTTGACGCATGTTGTCTGAGGGCTGTTGCGGCCTGACGCCTGTTGACTGACGCCGGCGGCAGGTCCTCCGGTCTCTCTGCCTTTTCTCTTTTCCCTTTCCCGATTCCTCTTTCGCGATTCCTCTGTCGCGATGCACCACGGGCGCGGTGCGCCTTGCCGCCGTGCCCCGGCATCGGCCGCGCGCACGGGTCCGGGGCGTCCGGCGCACCGTCATGGCGCAATGCACAAAAATTGTGTATACTGTCGACTGTTGTAAACGCAATAGAGAAAGACCATGACTTACCGCGACACCAATGCCCGGGCGTCGTACCTGAAGACCCCGGTCGGCCAGCAACTGCTGCGCCACTACGCGGCCCGCGACGCGGTCCGCCACGCGACGCCGCTGATCCCCCTGCGGATCGCCGACGTGCTCCGCTTTGTGCAATGCCTGTTCGGCCGCGCCGGCTGCGGGCATCGCCCGGCATAACGGCGAAGCCGATACAGCGCTCACGTCGTTGCCGCGCAGGCGGGGACCTAGTGTCTTCAGAAGCCGCTGGGTCCCCGCCTACACGGGGATGACGACGGCGCAAGCAATCTGAACCGCCCTTCGGGGCGGTTTTGCTTTTCCGGCCGCTCTTGTGTGCGGCACTGCTTCGAATGCGCGGCACCGCATCGTGCCGCGATCTTCCCGGACCGATTCTTGCGTCCAGCGCCACCCACGTACCGACAGCCCGCCAGCGGTGCGAGGGTTTCCGCCAATGCCGACGAGCCTTGGTCCGCCTTAAACTATTGCATATAGTATACCGACGCAGCACTTAGCCTCGCCTCCGCCAGAGGGGCAGGCGTGCTGCCGTCAGGGTCGCGGCATAAAACAACAGGCAACAACAAGAACAGGAGCCGACGTGAGCCTGCCAACGTCCCCGTCCATCCCGGCCCGCGCCGGTGCTTCCCTGCGCCAGCAAACAGCCGCCGCCCCGCCCGCCGCGCGCTATCGCCCGCTATGGCAGGCCGTCGACGATCTCGCCGAAGGCCGCACCAGCGCCGAGCAACTGCTCGATCTCTGTCACGCCGCCTGGGCCGAACGCAATCAGCTGCTGAACGCCATCGTGCTCGCCGACTTCGATGCCGCCCGGGAGCAGGCGCGCGCCAGCGATGCGCGCCGCCGCAAGGGCAGGGCGCTGGGGCCGCTCGATGGCGTGCCGTTCTCCGTCAAGGAATCGTTCGACGTGGCCGGCTGGCCGACCACCTGCGGCAATCCGGCGCTGCGCGAGCACGTCGCGCAGCGCGACGCCACCGCGGTCCAGCGGCTGCGCGAGGCCGGTGCGGTGCTGGTCGGCAAGACCAATGTGCCGCTCGGCCTGCGCGACTGGCAAAGCTATAACGCGGTCTACGGCACCACACGCAATCCGCACGATCCGTCGCGCACGCCGGGCGGTTCGTCGGGCGGCAGCGCGGCGGCCGTCTGCGCCGGCATGAGCCTGTTCGACATCGGCTCGGACATTGGCTCGTCCCTGCGCAATCCCGCGCACTACTGCGGCGTGTTCTCGCACAAGAGCAGCCACGGCATCGTGCCGCTCAGCGGTCATGGCACCGGCGCGGCGTCGTTCGGCATCCAGGACATCAACGTCGCGGGCCCGATCGCCCGCAGCGCGCGCGATCTCGAACTGGTGCTGCAAGCGATCGCTGGTCCGGAAGGCGCCGACGCGCAGGCTTTTCGACTGGCGTTGCCGCCGTGCCGGATGGATTCGCTGGCGCAATTCCGCGTCGCGGTGCTGCCCTCGCACCCGCAGGCAGAGGCCGACCGCGAGGTCAGCGACTGCATCGAGGGGTTGGGCCGCTGGCTCGAAGGGCAGGGCGCCAGCGTTGCCTGGCATGTACGCCCGTCGTTCGACGCTGAAGAACTGTGGCGTGTCTACGTGCTGCTGCTGCGCGCGACTACCTCGGTCCATATGCCGGACGGCGCGTTCGCGGAAGCCATCCAACAGGCCGAAGCCGCCACGGCCGACGACGCCAGCTACGCGACCCTCCAGCATGTCGGCGCAACGCTCCGCCACCGCGACTGGCTGCTGCTGCAGCACGCACGCGAGCGTTTTGCCGGGGCCTGGCAGCGTTTCTTCGATGACTACGACGTGCTGCTGTGCCCGGCGGCGACGACGACCGCCTTCTCGCTGAACGAATCCGGCGAGCCTTGGCAGCGCCATCTGGATGTCAACGGCAAGCCGCAAGCGATGACGACCCAGCTGTTCTGGGCCGGCCATTCCGGACTGTGCGGACTGCCGTCGACCGTCGCGCCGATCGGCCCCGCCAGCAACGGCCTGCCGGTCGGCGTGCAGATCGTCGCCGGACGCTACCGCGACCTGACCTCGCTGCGCTTCGCCGGCCTGCTCGAGGCGGCGGGCTTCGCCTTCCGGCCGCCGCCGGGCTGAGCACGCTTCGCTGACACCACGCAAACACCAGGCAAACACCCCACCGAATTCGCACGCCGCGCGGCCCGCCACGCCGCCGCGATGCCCACACTGACAAGGAGCGACGATCATGATGGACTGGTTCAAAGAGCTATCGCGGATGGAGCGCAAGGGGTTCTACGGCGCGTTTCTTGGCCATGCGGTCGACGTGTTCGATTTCATGATCTATTCGTTCCTGATCTCGACGCTGCTGACGCAGTGGCAGATGAGCAAATCGACCGCGGGCGCGATCGTCACGTGGACGCTGGTGTCGTCGCTGGTCGGCGCGATCGGCGCCGGCATGCTGGCCGACCGCTATGGCCGCGTGCGCGTGCTGCGCTGGACCATCGTGGTCTTCACCGTCGCCTGCTTCCTGTGCGGGCTGGCCAATTCGCCCGAGCAGCTGATGCTGTTCCGCATGATCCAGGGCATCGGCTTCGGCGGCGAATCGTCGCTGTGCATGGTGCTGGTGACCGAGATGATTCGCAATCCGGCGCACCGCGGCAAATACTCGGGCTTCACGGCGAGCAGCTATTCGTTCGGCTGGGGCGCGGCGGCGCTGGCCTATGGCCTGACCTTCAGCCTGTTCCCGGCCGAGACGGCCTGGCGGGTCTGCTTCTTCCTGGGCATCGTGCCGGCGCTGGTGGTGTTCTATCTGCGCCGCAACCTCGACGAGCCCGAGGTCTTCGTCAAGACGCGCGCCGAGCGGGCCGCGTCGCAGGGCTCCGCCTGGCAGGAGCTGGGCCGGCTGGTGCGGCGGCCGCTGCTGCGCAAGACCGTGCTGTGCAGCCTGCTGTCCGGCGGCATGCTGGGCGCCTACTACGCGATCGCGACCTGGCTGCCGACCTTCCTGAAGACCGAGCGCGGCCTGTCGGTGTTCGGCACCAGCTCCTATCTGGCGGTGACCATCCTCGGCTCGCTGGTCGGCTATGTGGCTGGCGCCTACGCGACCGACCGGCTGGGACGGCGGCCGACCTATGTGCTGTTCGCCGCCGGCGCCTTCGTGATGGCGCTGATCTATATGGTGATCCCGGTCTCCAACCTGTCGATGCTGTTCCTCGGCTTTCCGCTGGGCGTGCTGATGCAGGGGGTGTTCTCCGGCATCGGCGCGACCATCTCGGAGTCGTATCCGAACGATATCCGCGCGACCGGCTACGGCGTCTCGTACAACCTCGGCCGGGTGATCGGCTCGTTCTTCCCGCTGTCGGTCGGCTGGCTCAGCTCGGGCCGGACCTCGTTGCCGCTGGCCATCGCCATCGTCGCCGGGGCCGGCTATGCGCTGGTCGTGTTCGCCGCGCTGATGCTGCCGGAGACCACCGGCATGGATCTGGACAAGGCCGGCGGCGACGAGGCCGACCGGGACGACAAGGTGCCGGGCAAGGTCGGTTTGGCGCCGGCGCCGGGCATCGGCGGAACCGCGGCCTGATCAGTCCGAAATGACATCGAACCGGGGGAACGGGCAGGGCGGAAACGCCCCGCCCGATATCCAGATCGTCACGTTTTCGGGAACAACCTAGGGCTAACCCTGTCCATGCGATTGCATTCGGTTACAATGCCGCACTTGCGTCTTATTACGCAGAGCACTAACCGCCATATTTTTGGCGTAGTGCCTCTGCCCGCATACCGACGCCAACTTCCCCTTGATGCGAGCCTTTCTACCGTTTCTGATCGCGGCCTGCCTGTTCCTGCTCTCCTTCGGAGCGCAGGCGAGCACGCGTCTGGACGCGGCGGCGGGGCTCGGGCAAGGACAGATGCGCGTGGGGCCGCTGGTCTGCAGCATGGCCGCGGTCGCCGCGGTGGCGGCCCGGGCGGTTTCCAGCGATGACGACGGCAGCCGCATCGTCGCCCCGGGCGACGACGGCATCCACGCCGACGACGACGTCGCCGAAGCCGCCTCCCACCCGGGCTACTGCAATATCTGGTCGGCGGACCTGCTCGATCCGCCCGACGTGCTCGACGAAATCGAGGAATCGAGCGCGCTGTTCGCCTTGCCGGCGGCGCCGCTCGAACTGCCTTCCGGCGATGTCTCTCCGCCTCGCCACGGCCGCGCGCCGCCACTGCCTGCGGCGCTGTTCAAGCCCCCCATCTTCTCCGCCTGATTGCTGACGCGCCGGTCCGGCTCCGCGTCGGACCGGTCGCGCCCCCTATCTGCGTGTCTTGCTCGCGGCGCTCGCTGCCGTGGGCCGTGTGCTTGTCGCGGTAACGCCGTCCGCGCGAAGCCGGCATGCAGTGGTCCGGCTTTTTCTCGTTGCCATGAAGATCTCTACGCTTACCCTGATAGCGTCGCTTTCGCTTGGGGTGTCGTCGGCCTTTGCCGCCGATGCCTTCTCGCTGGAGCAACTGCTTTCCCTGTCCCAGAACTCGAACAAGGGCGTGGCCGCCGCGCATGCCGGCGTGGACGCCGCCAGCGCCGCCGTCACCAGCGCGGGCGCCTATCCGAATCCGCAGGTCGAAATGATGTACGGCCGCCTGCGCGGCCGGCAGGCCGGCGTCGCCGAAGGCAACACGCCCAGCTTCTCGATCACGCAGCGGCTCGACTACCCCCAGCAGCGCAGCCTGCGCCGCTCGATCGCCGAGCGCAATCTCGACGCGACTGAAGCGGGTCTGCAGGCCTTCTATGCGGACCTCGCCGGCCGCGTCAAGACCGGCTACTTCGGCGTGCTGCGCCGGGAGAGCGAACTGGCGGCGGCGCGGGAAGACCTGGCGATGATGAAGCAGGTCCATTCGCGGGCGCGCCTGCGCGTCGAGGTCGGCGAGGCGCCGCGCTATGAGCTGATCCGGGCCGAGACTGAACTGCTGGCCGCGCAGAAGTCGCTGCAGAGCGCCGAATACCGCGTCGACCAGGCCAAGGCGGCGCTGCGCCAGCAGGTCGGCGGCGCGCTGCCGCCGAAGTTCGCGCTGGCCGGCAGCCTCGGCCAGATCCCGAACGTGCCCGATCTGGCGGTGATGCGGGAGCGGCTGAGCACGGCCAATGCCGAACTGGTCCAGCGCCGCATGGAGCTGGAGCGCGCCAATCTGGCCGTCGACTACCAGCGCTCGCTGCGGTTGCCCGAGCTGGCGGTGCGTGCCAGCACCACGCGCGAGCCGGACAACAGCGTGTCCCAGGTCGGCCTGGTGCTGACCATCCCGTTGTGGGACCGCCGCAAGGGCCCGGTGGGCGAGGCGGTCGCGCAAGCCACGCAGGCACGCAGCGCCTATGAGCTGCGCGAATTCGAACTGGCGCAGGAACTCGAGTCGGCGTACCGCCAGCTCGAAATCACGCAGGCCCAGGTCACCGCGCTGGAGTCCGGCATTGTCCGTGAGGCCGAGAACGCGCTGCAGGTCGCGCAGGCGGCCTACCGGTACGGCGAGCGCGGCATCCTCGAAGTGATCGATGCCCAGCGCACGCTGCGCAACGCTCGCAACGAACTGATCGCCGCCCAATACGACCAGCAGATGGCCGTGATCCAGATCGAACGCCTGCTGTCGATGGCGCCCGGCATGTCCACGCCCGGCGTGACCCCGGGCAGGACCTCGGACGTGACTCCGGATGTCAGCCCGGCTATGACCCCGGCCGTGACCTCCGCCACGACCCCGGCCATGACCCCGACCGCCGCGACCCTCTCCACCGAATCGAACAAAGACTGACCATGCGCCCCATTTCTCTCCGTACCCTGGCGGTGGCTGCCGCCATGATGTTGACGCTCGCGGCCTGTTCCGAGGAGCCGCCGCCCGCAGCCGAGGCGCCCAAGCTGCCGCCCGGCGTGGTCAAGCCCGAGCCCTCGTTGCAGCAGCAGCTGAAGGTCGCGCCGGTGACCGCCAGCCCGTTCAGCGAGATGCTGCACGTCGCCGGCCGCATCGATTTCGACGAGCAGCGCGTGGCCCGCATCGGCGCCTCGGTGACCGGCCGCGTGACCGACCTCTACGCGATGCCCGGCCAGGAAGTGAAGGCCGGCCAGGTGCTGGCGCGCCTGCACAGCAGCGAGCTGGGCGCCGCGCAGATGTCCTACCTGAAGGCACTGGCGCAGTCGCAGTTGCAGGCGCAGAACGCCGAGCGCGCGCGTCAGCTGTTCGCCGCCGACGTGATCGGCCGCGGCGAGCTGCAGCGCCGCGAGAGCGAATATGCGATCGCCCAGGCCGAGATGAATGCCTATCGTGACCAACTGCGCGTGCTGGGCATGTCCAAGGCCGCGATCGCCGAGCTGTCCAAGGGCGGCAGCATCAATTCGTATTCGCCGGTGTATTCGAGCATCAGCGGCACCGTGGTCGAGCGCAAGGTCGCGCAGGGCCAGGTGGTGCAGCCCGCCGATTCGCTCTATACGGTGGCCGACCTGTCGCGCGTCTGGGTCGTGGCCGAGGTGCCCGAGCAGCAGGCCGCGCTGGTGGCCGAGGGGCAGACCGTCGAGATCGACGTGCCGTCGCTGGGCGCGGGTACGGGCCGCAGCCGGATCGCCGGCAAGCTGATCTATGTGGGCCGCACCGTCAATCCCGAATCGCGCACGGTGCTCGTTCGTACCGAACTCGAGAACCGCGAGGGACGCCTGAAGCCGGCGATGCTGGCCAGCATGGTGATCGCCAGCCGGCCGACCGAGCGGCTGGTGGTGCCGGGCTCGGCCGTGGTCCGCGATGGCAACGAGGAGCAGGTCTACGTCGAGCAGGGCGAGGGCCTGTATCGCGCCGTGCCGGTCAAGCTCGGCGCGGAGAGCGACGGCATGCGCGTGGTGCAGAGCGGCGTCAAGGCTGGCGACCGCATCGTGGTCAATGGCGCGTTCCATCTCGATAACGAGCGCAAGCGCCTCGAGCAAGGTTGACCACGATGATCGAATCCCTAGTCCAAGCTGCCATCAAACAGCGGCTCGTGGTCTGCGTGATCGCGGTCGTGCTGTTCTTCTTCGGGCTGCGCGCCGCCGGCAAGCTGTCGGTCGACGCGTTCCCCGATGTCACCAACGTGCAGGTGCAGATCGCCACCGAGGCGGCCGGCCGCTCGCCCGAGGAGGTCGAGCGCTTCGTCACGGTGCCGATCGAGATCGCGATGACCGGCCTGCCCGGGCTGGTCGAGATGCGCTCGCTGAACAAGGCGGGCCTGTCGCTGATCACGCTGGTGTTCACCGATGCCACCGACGTCTATTTCGCGCGCCAGCTGGTGATGGAGCGGCTGATCGAGGTCGGCGGCCGCATGCCGGAAGGCGTGACGCCGGTGCTCGGCCCGGTGTCGACCGGTCTGGGCGAGGTCTACCAGTACACGCTGGACCGCGCCGATGACGGCGACCGCGAGCTGACGCAACAGGAACTGTCCGAGCGCCGCATCGTGCAGGACTGGGTCGTGCGCCCGCTGCTGCGTTCGATCCCGGGCGTCGCCGAAATCAACTCGCAGGGCGGCTACGTCAAGCAGTACCAGGCGCTGATCAATCCGGACCGCATGCGCCACTACGGCATCTCGGTGCAGCAAGTCTATCAGGCACTCGCCAACAACAACGCCAACTCGGGCGGCGGCGTGCTGCCGCACTATGCCGAGCAGTACCTGATCCGCGGCGTGGGTCTGGCGCAAGGCGTCGAGGACCTGAAGAGCATCGTGCTGAAGGAGATCAACGGCACGCCGGTCTACCTGCGCGACGTCGCCGAGGTCACCATCGGCCATGAAGTCCGGCAGGGCGCGCTGATCAAGAACGGGCAGACCGAGGCGGTCGGCGGCATCGTGATGATGATGCGCGGCGGCAACGCCAAGGAGGTCGTCAGCCGCGTCAAGCAGCGCGTCGCCGAGATCAACGAGCGGGGCATGCTGCCCGGCAAGCTGCAGATCGTGCCGTACTACGACCGCAGCGAACTGGTCGACGCCGCGTTGTGGACGGTGACCAAGGTGCTGCTCGAAGGCGTGGTGCTGGTAGTGATCGTGCTGTTCCTGTTCCTCGGCGACCTGCGCTCGTCGGTGATCGTGCTGGCCACGCTGGTGCTGACGCCGCTGCTGACCTTCATGGTGATGAACCAGGTGGGGCTGTCGGCCAACCTGATGTCGCTGGGGGGGCTGGCGATCGCGATCGGCCTGATGGTGGACGGCTCCGTGGTGGTGGTCGAGAACGCGTTCGAGCGATTGGGGCGCAAGGATGAGCTGAGGCTGTCGAAGACCGAGGTGCTGGTCAAGGCGGTGCAGGAAGTGGCGACGCCGGTGATCGTCGGCGTCGGCATCATCATCCTGGTGTTCCTGCCGCTGATGACGCTGACCGGCACCGAGGGCAAGATGTTCGCGCCGCTGGCCTTCACCATCGCGATCGCGCTGGCCATCTCGCTGGTGCTGTCGCTGACGCTGTCGCCGGTACTGTCGTCCTACATCCTGAAGGGCGGGGCAGAGCACGATACCCGCGTGATCGCCTTCCTGAAGCGCCACTATTTGCGGATGCTGAAGGTGGCGATGGCAAACAGCCGCAAGACCGTGGTCGCTGCCGTCGTCGCGTTCCTCGGCACGCTGGCGATCGTGCCGCTGCTCGGTTCGTCGTTCATGCCGGAGATGAAGGAAGGCTCGATCGTTCCGGCGATCGACCGCGTGCCCAACATCTCGCTGGAGGAATCGATCAAGCTGGAGAAGGAGGCCAACAAGCTGGTGCTCAGCGTACCGGGCGTCAAGTCGGTGGTCTCCGGCGTCGGCCGCGGCGAAAGCCCGGCGGACCCGCAGAGCCAGAACGAGTCGACCCCGATCGCCAGCCTGAAGGACCGCGACGAGTGGCCCGACGGCTGGACGCAGGACGACATCGCCGAGCAGATCCGCCAGAAGCTGCGCGCCATTCCGGGCGTGCAGATCGTGATGGCGCAGCCGATTTCCGACCGGATCGACGAGATGGTCAGCGGCGTGCGTTCGGACATCGCGGTCAAGATCTTCGGCGACGACCTCGGCAAGCTGCGCGAGCTGGCCGGCGAGGTCGCGCGCGTGGCCGGCGGCATCCAGGGCTCGCAGGACATCCGCATCGAGCGCATCACCGGTCAACAGTACCTGTCGATCGACATCGACCGCCAGGCGATCGCGCGCTACGGGCTCAATGTCTCGGACATCCACGACATCATCGAGATCTCGATCGGCGGCAAGCGCGCGACCGACATTTTCGAGGGTGAGCGCCGCTTCAGCGCCGCGGTCCGTCTGCCGGAGCGCTTCCGCCACGATGTCCAGTCGATCCGCCAGCTGCTGGTGACCACGCCCGACGGCATCCAGGTGCCGCTGCAAAGCGTGGCGAAGATCGAGGTCAGCGACGGCCCGGCGCAGATCAGCCGCGAAATGGCCAAGCGCCGCGTCGTGGTGATGATCAACGTCAAGGACCGCGACCTCGGCGGCTTCGTCGCCGAGCTGCAGCAGGCGGCCGACAGCAAGGTCAAGCTGCCCGAAGGCTATTACTTCGAGTGGGGCGGCCAGTTCCAGAACATGGAACGCGCGATGGGCCACCTGAAGATCATCGTGCCGATCACGATCGCCGCGATCTTCTTCCTGCTGTTCCTGCTGTTCAACTCGCTGCGCTTCGCCACGCTGATCATCACAGTGCTGCCGTTCGCGTCCATCGGCGGCATCATCGGCCTGTTCATCACCGGCGAATACCTGTCGGTGCCGGCGTCGGTGGGCTTTATCGCGCTGTGGGGTATCGCGGTGCTGAACGGCGTGGTGCTGGTGTCCTACATCCGCAATCTGCGCAACAACGGCATGGACCTCGACGAGGCGGTGATCCACGGCGCCACCATGCGGTTCCGGCCGGTGATGATGACGGCAACCATCGCGCTGCTGGGCCTGGTGCCGTTCCTGTTCTCGACGGGTCCTGGCTCCGAGGTGCAACGCCCGCTGGCGGTGGTGGTGATCGGCGGCCTGATCACGTCGACGCTGCTGACGCTGGTGATGGTGCCGACGCTGTATCGCTGGTTCGACGACCGCAAGCCAAATCCGGCGACGGACGAGCCGGTGTAACCGAAGGCCGGGCGCCGGCCTGTGCCGGCGCCATGGTGGTGCGTTGGGGTCCCCGCGAAGGCGGGGGCCCTTTTTTATTGCCCGGCGTTCAGTCAGTCGTCCTGCGCCAGCCGATGCACCGGCTCCGGCAGTGCATCGAGCAGCGGCTTGCCGAAATACTGGCGATCGCTGACCGCCAGCTGCTTCAGCCCTTCCCGCAGCAGCCGCAGCGCCTTTGCCGCCGGCTCCAGCTGGCCGGCATGCGCGGAATACCAGGCCAGTTCGAACCACAGGCTGCTCTGCTGCAGCAGCGGATACTTGCGCTCGCCGCGCTGCGATTCCGCCAGGCGCCAGGCGGCGACGTCGTGCCAGCTGTCCGGCCAGGCGGGGCCGGTGAAGGCGTCGGCGAACGGCCCGGCCAATTGCCGCAAGGCCGCCACGCCGATCGGTGCGGTCGCCTGGAATTCGGCCAGCGTGGGCCGCGGCGCGGTATGGCAGGCGCCGCGCGCGATGCGCATCAGGTAGATGGCGTTCCATGCGGACGGATGGCGGTTGCCGGCACCGCGGCCCAGCCATTCCGACAGGCCGATCCACTGGATCGCGCGCTCCGCTTCTCCATCACGCAAGGCGCCGGACCATCCGATGCCGGCCTCGCCGAACAGCCATAGCGCCATGCCGATATTGGCGGCCACATGCTGCGCGGCATCGGAGACGTTCGATTCGAACGCCGCGGCCAACGCCTGATCGAAATGGGTGGCGGCCTGTTCGGCCAGTGCGCCAGCGGTCGCGGCGTCGTGCGGGGCAGCGGCCAGCGCATTGGACCGCTGGATCAGCGCGGCGAGGTTGTGCCATTCGAAGCGGACATGCGGGTGGGCCTGCACCAGCGTCGCACTGGGCTGGTTCTGCGCCAGCGCCTGCAGCACGGCCAGCGCGCCGGGCAGGTCGCGCTCGTCGTAGGCGCACCAGGCGGCGACGATGCCTTCCATGGCGTCGAGATAGTCGTTGCCGGCGATGGCATGACCGCGCCGGCGCCGCTTCAGTGCGCGCAGCATCTTGCGCGTCTGTGCGCGATCGCCCAGGCGGCGCCACAGCAGCGCCTCGTTCAGCGCGACGAACGCGTGTTCGAACTCGCTGGCGGCCAGCCGCCGCGCGGCGCGGAATGCGGTCAGCGCAGCGGGGGCGTCATGCGAGCCATTTCCACCTGTCCCGCCGGTCTTGGCCGCATCCTCGCGCGACAGCGGCGTCAACAGCCGCCCCTCACGCAACGCCTGCTTGCCGTCGACAAAATGGCGCCAGAACGACAGGTCGGTCTGGGTGACCATCCGCTGCGGGATGAGCGCCTTGCCTTGGCCGGGCCCGTCGCGATCGAGGCCGAGAAACGCCGCAATCTCCGCCGCGCCGGCCGGAGCCCCGTCGACCACGCAGACGATGCGCTGGCGTTCATGCGCGGCAAGCCAGAACGGCCCCTGGCTGCGTCCCTCCAGATTCAGAAAACGCGGATCGCGGCTGGCGTCGTCGCCCCAACCGACCGCCAGCTCCCAGCGCGCGAAGTCCTGGAAGGCACGCGTAATCGCCATGCGCAGCGTGCGCGCGTTGCTCATGCGCTCGCGCAGGTCGTCGGCGTAGACCAGCGGCCGGTGCGGCGCCTGTTGGGCCGCGTAGTGCAGCCGGACCAGCAGCCATACCGACTGGTAGGGCGCCCGGAGGCCATTGACGGTTTGCGGGGCGCACAGCTCGATTAGCAGGGGCTCGGGCATGGAGGCGGGCACAGAGAAGCGGAATCGGTACAGGGACGTGACAGCCGTGACAGCGGATGCAGATTGTCGCACGCATCGCGTTGGACTGGCGCATGCCTGTGGCTACGATGCGGGCTGTCCGGTTGGTGTCGCGCCACGCCGCCCGGACCGGCGCGCCATTCCCAAGTACAAGGAGAGACCATGAAGTCCCGAACGAACGAGCAGCCTCTGCATGGGCAATGTCTGTATCGCCGCCGTCTGCTGCAATTGGCCGGAGGCGCGGCGTTGCTGCCGGCCGCCCGGTTGGTGCAGGCCGACGACATCGCCCGGGTGGTGCAGCGGGCCGAGACCGCGGCGCCAGCCGAAGCCGTCCGCGAGGATCTGATGTCCCACTTCCGCGAGCTCGATGTCGACGGCTGCTTCGCGATGCTCGACGTCAAGGCGAACCGGCTGTCGCTGGTCAACGCGCCGCGCGCGAAGACGCGCATGGTGCCGGCCTCGACCTACAAGATTCCGAACAGCCTGATCGCCTTCGAAACGGGCGTCGTGGCCGATCCCGACCAGATTCAGCCGTACGGCGGCGGCAAGACGCGATTTCCGCAGTGGCAGCGCGACATGAACCTGCGTGAGGCGATCGCGATGTCGAATGTGCCGGTGTACCAGGGTGTCGCGCGCCGCATCGGCATGCAACGAATGCAGACGTGGGTCGACCGCCTCGACTATGGCAATCGCGAATTGGGCAAGCAGGTGGATCAGTTCTGGCTGCGCGGGCCGCTGGCCATTTCGGCCGTGGAGCAGACCCGTTTTCTCGCGCGGCTGGCGCAGCAGCAGCTGCCGGCCTCGCGGCTCAGCCAGCAATGGGTGCGGGAGATCCTGAAAGTCGAATCGGGCGGCGACTACGCGCTATTCGCGAAGACCGGCTGGGCGATGGACGCCGGGCTGAACCACGGCTGGTGGGTGGGTTGGGTCGAGCGCAACGGCGGCGTGTACACCTTCGCACTGAATATGGATCTGCAGCGCGAGGAGCTCGCGCCGAAGCGCTTGACGATCGCGCGGGCGATGATGGTCGAGCTGGGCGCATTGCCCGCGCAAAACGCGCCGGTGCGCAAGACGAGCTAGCGCAGGGCGTGCCGCCACTGTCGGGTGACGACGGTGCGCGACCCTGCGCGCCTACGGGACGACGGTCAGACTGTCGCGTCCAGCTCCGACGCGCGAGCTTTCGTCGCGGCGGCCTTGCGCTTGCCCTTGGTGAAGCTCGACAGGCCGTCGATCACATCGCGCCCGTAGGCGACGGCCGCTTCGATCGCCTCGCGCGGGCTACCGGCGCGATGCGAACGCAGCGCGGGCAGTCCGGTCGACGGCGCTCCGCCCAGGGCAATGATATTGATCGTTGCCTCGAAGCTGTCGCGTGCGGTGCCCGACTTGCTGGCCTGTTCGGCGGTGTGATGGACGTGGGCCGAGAGGCGATAGCCCTTGTAGACGGCGTGGTTGGCGTACATGGTGGACTCCTTGGTAATGCGCGCCCTCAATGGCGGCGCAAGCGCGCAATCGCGCGTTCGCCCGCTTGCCGGGCGACCTGCTTGGCCTGCGCTTCCGTGCGATGCAGCGTGTCGCGTACCGCGACGTTCTCGAGCACCCGCTCGCGGCCGCTTTCATAGCGGCTGACGATGTAAGTGGCGAACCACTGGCCGGGGCTTTGCTGGATCGGATGGACAGCGACGGTGTATTGGTTGTGGTTGTGTTGTGGATTCATGTGATTGGAATGGGGCGGTCCCTTGCCCTGTCCGGTGGATCCGCGCGAATGCGTCAGCGTGAGAAAGGACGCGTGCAGGCGGACTTCGGGCGCCGTGGCGCGTGGTGACACGCGCGACTTGCGACTTACCGAAAACGGCGATGGTCACTGCGCGTGATGCCGGCTCGGAGTGAGCGGGAACATCCGCGATGCGATGACTGATTGGGAACGCTTGGGTGGTGAATGCCGGACGTCAGGTCGGGCGGCGGGGCCCTCGGGGCCAGCCGGACAGTGTCTTGTCTTAATAATCTGTCCGGGTTTTCGCCTCTTGGGGCGAAGGAGCACACTATAGCACGGTTACCTATGGAGCGCGGGGCAGTGGTTTGCGCTCGCTCTTGGCTGCAAGGAGGAGGCAGGGGTTGCTCGATGGCCGTCGTGGTTTGCCGGTGCCCGTCGTGGTTTGCCGGTGCCCGTTGCCCTCTCCCCAACCCTCTCCCGCAAGCGGGAGAGGGAGCCGCTTACCGCGAGTGTGACGGCTGTCGCGGTCTGTATTCGGGAGCCTTGTCGTAGCGAGTGTTTCCTTTCTCGAGCAAGCGGGAGAGGGGGCCACTTGTCGCGGGTGCTGCGGCTGTCGCAGTCATTGGTGTGACGGCAGTCGGAGCCACTGTTCTCCAGAGCCTTGTCGTAGCGACTGTTTTCTCCCCTCTCCCGCTCGCGGGAGAGGGGCGGGGGAGAGGGAAAGCAGCGCTCGTTATGCGAGAAACGCCGGAAAACGCACCGCTCCCACGCCCGGCACCATCAAATATGCAGCACCCCCCGAATCGTCTCCGCCAGGTCCTTCGCCAGGAACTTCGACACATAGGCATCCGCGCCGACCTTGCGCACATGATCCTCGCTGGCATTGCCCGACAGCGACGAGTGGATGACCACCGGAATGCCCTGGAAGCGCTTGTCCGCCTTGATCTTGCGGGTCAGCGTAAAGCCATCCATCTCCGGCATCTCCAGATCGGTCAGCACGCAGGCAATCTCGTCGCGCACCGTGCGTCCGGCTTTTGCCGCATGGGCGGCGATGTCGTTGAGCTCGTCCCACGCTTCCTGGCCGGTCTTGGTCATCACCACGGACACGCCCATCGCATCGAGACCTTGCTCGATCAGGCTGCGGGCCAGGGCGGAATCGTCAGCCGCCAGGATCTTCGCGCCCGGACGCAGCGCCAGCTTCGGCCCCACGGTCGATGGATCGACATCGGGCTGGCTGGTCGGCAGCACGTCGCGCAGGATCTGCTCGACGTCGAGCACCTGCACCAGCCGCGCGTCCGGCGTGTCGGCATTGAGCTTGGCGATGCTGGTCACCAGTCCGCCCTTGGTGCTGGCCTCGGCCGACACCACCTCATTCCACTCCAGCCGCACAATTTCTTCGACGCCTTCGACGGCAAAGCCCTGGGTCGAGCGCGCGTACTCGGTGACCAGCAGGATGCCGCAGCTGCCGCCCTGCGGTGTGCAGCCAACGATCTTGGCCAGATCGATCACCGGAATTACCTGGCCGCGGATGTCGGCCATGCCCAGCATCGCCGGGGCGCCGCCGACGACGGTGGTGATTTTCGGCATTACCAGAATTTCGCGAACTTTGAATACATTGATCCCGAAAATCTCGTTCTGGCCCGAGCGTTCCGCATTTCCCAACCGAAACAGCAACAATTCGAACTGGTTATTGTTGGTCAGGTTGGTGCGCTCGTCGATTTCCTTCATCAAGCCGCTCATGACTTCCTCTTGCTCCTCGCGACGCCCGCACGAGCGGTGGCGCTGTGTCTTGTCGATGTCACACGGGGTGGAAGCCGGGAAGGGCTCCAGGCCGCTCGTGGTACGCACCATTAACGGCTTGGGCGCTTCAACCTTGAGCGACTTGGGCTGCACCGAAATGGGGAACGTTGTAAACAGATATTTACTTAAACCTGATGTAAAAAGTTCTCAAGGCAGTTTTCAACATTCGTCGCTATGATCCCGTGTGCGTCGATGTAACATCATTGATACATCAATTACAAATAGACATCGTTCCCGGTACGTGCTCGGCTCGCGCGACCGGAACGAGGCAAGGCGGCACCCGAGCGGTTTTCGGGATGCTTCCTGCTACGGGTAGAGCAAGAAGGGGCGGTTAGACCGGGACAACCGGCGAATCGGGTAGGAGTAGTAGCTATGCACGAGCCGAATGGGGTGCAGTGGCGTCGACCCAGACGTCCGCTCCCGACCAGCATGCGTTCGCGTCGCGGCGAGGGTATGTTGCCAAGTTGCGCCCAAACCACTTTGCAGTCCTACGGACCGCGAGGACGAGCCCTTCGTCCCTTTGCGACCGCGGTCGACGTTCGCCGTTTTCTGTTGCGTTCCGCTACCGGCGCCTTGCCCTGATGGCGGCGTTTGGCACGACCGTTTGATTCGTGCGACAAATTTTCCACTGTTCACATTCGTTTTAAATCGGGTTCACGGTCCGTCGCTATCATCGGCAACGAGTCCTTCGATGTATTTACTTTAAGACAAATAATACATTTGAAGTGCATTGGTTCCGGTTTGACAACGGCTTGCGCCACCAGAACAACAAGGCCACCACCGAATTCCGCCCGTAGCGGACAGGAACTCGGACGGGGCCGCAGCGGCGGAATCGGGACGGAACCAGGCAATTTGGTATGGAGAAATCGCGATGTTCGAGCCAAACACCGCAGCCCTGTCCCAGGGCTGTGACACGACCCTGAAGAATGTCATTGGCGCTGGCCGCAGCTGCGTCCGTGCGCCTATCGCCGCGCTGGCGGTCGCCGCGTCGCTCGGCCTTGGCGCTTACGCGTCCAACGCCGCGGCCCAAGCCGCGCCGGCGAACGCGCCGCAGGGTGCCGCCGCAACGTTCCAGAAGCAGGCAGCCGACCTGGGCATCAAGTCCTGCGCGAATCTGTTTGCCACGCTGGGCGACAGCCTGACCCGCGGCACCACCTACGCGTCCAACGCGTCGACGCAGAAGGACGCACCGAACGATCACGCCGCGCAGGCCCTCGTCGGCATGCGCTATGACACGCCGAACTACAAGGGCCAATCGGCAGGCGTCATCTTCACGTCGCCGACAAAGACCGGTTGCGAAGGTGGATTGGTGCGCGTTGCACCGTTCCCGCAATCGTGCCCCGATGTCGTCAAGCAGCTGCCGCAAGGCAGCACCTTGGCAACCACGCTTTCTGGCACGCCGCTGTACAACCTCGGCGGCAACCAGGGGCAAGCGCTGCTGGTTCCCAGCGGCAACAGCTGTGTCGTCGTAACGGTAGCAAACGCCATGGATCGCCGATGAAGCGATCCACGTAGCGGGCGCACCGCTTCTCTAACGCACCGGCCGGTTCAGGCCGGGCGTCTCTTCTTTTTCGATTTGGGGATCGAAACCCCGGTTTACGCCGGGGAAGGGGGGCTTTTTGTCTTCGCAAAGGGCCCATGTCAGTTTGGCGAACTTTCTGGGGGTAGTCGCCATGCATCAAACCATCACGGTATGGCTGGCCTGTGCTCGGTCCAGCCTTGGCAATAACGCAGTCGGGCGGAGGGCTTCGGCATGAACAAGTCCTATCGCACGATCTGGAACGAGTCTCTTGGCGCGTGGGTTGCAGCCTCGGAGCTGACCAAGGCGCGCGGCAAGCCCAACAAGAGCGCAGTCGCTCTGGCCGTTGGGGCGATGCTGGTCGCAATGCCCGCCGTCGCGCAGACCAAATACGAAGCGGGTGGCGGTACAGCCGGCCAAGATGGATCGATCGCAATCGGCCTCAACGCATCGGCCACCACGGACATCAATGCCGTTGCGATTGGAGCCTCTGCCATCGCGAGGGGAACTTCGGCGATTTCCATTGGCGCCCTGGCAGAGACCAACGGTCTGGGAGCCCTGGCGATCGGTGTCAATTCCGACGCTATCGGCGATCTCACTTCGGCCTTCGGTCGTGCCGCGGCGGCGACTGCTATGAATGCAACCGCGATCGGTGCGTTTGCGAATGCCAATCAGAACGGAGCGACGGCGTTAGGTTCCACCTCGCAGGCGACCGGCATCAACGCGGTAGCCGTCGGTAGTGGGGCGACGGCGTCTGCAATCAACGCTGTGTACGTTGGTGCTCGGACGGCGGCAGGGACGGGAGCAACCGCAGAATCCGCCATCGCTATCGGCACGGACATCCTCGCATCGGGAACCGATTCGATCTCCGTCGGGCGTCAAAGCCAGACGACGGCATCGAACGCTATCGCACTGGGCCGGGTTGCTGTTGCGGCAAGCGATGCGGCGACAGCACTCGGCAACGGTACGCGGGCGATGGGGAACAGTTCGCTCGCGCTGGGTACGCAAGCGCTCGCGATGGGCGACAGCACGGTCGCCGTTGGACAGGGCGCGGGTGCTGGCTCCACCGTCGGCAATAACGGCTCCATCGCCATGGGCGTGGCAGCGGGTGCGCTCGTAAGCGGAGCGCAGAACACCGCCATTGGTGGCGGCGTTCCGAGCGCTATGCGCGGCGCTGGCTCCGGGGTGACCGGCACACGCAACGTTGCGATGGGTGTTGGGGACGGCACGGTTGCCTATGACGGCACGCTGGACGCGGCCGCAGGTAGCCTGGTATCGGGCAACGACAACGTGGCCATCGGTACCAATGCGGGCATCGGTGTCGCCGCCAATGCGACGACGTCGGTTGGCTACAACGCCAAAGCCAACGCAGACCGCGCCACCGCCATCGGCTCCGGCGCCCAAGCCGCAGCGGTGGATGCCATCGCCATGGGTACCAGCGCTGTCGCCGATTCGGCTGACGCAGTCGCGATCGGTAACGGCTCTCGAGCAACTGGCGGCAAGGCAGTGTCGATCGGTTCGGGCAACGTCGCCAGCGGCAACGGTGCCGTCGCGATCGGTGACCCGAACACGGCGACCGGCGATGGCGCCGTGGCACAAGGTATGGACAACACCGCGACCGGCAACGGTTCGGTCGCGCTGGGGAACACCAACATGGTTGGTGGCGGTGGCCAAGCGGTCAGCACGACCGGAACCGCGGCGCAGGGCGCCGTCGGTATCGGCTATCAGAACACCGTCGTTGGCCAGGGCAGCGTAGCCATCGGCAGCACCAGCCGGGCAATGGGGGCGGGCTCGCTGGCTTTCGGCGATACGGCGGTGGCCAACAGCGGCTATGACGTCGCTCTCGGCTCGGGCGCGACGGCAACCGGCGGCGGCGCGCGCGATAGCATGGCGGTGGCGATCGGTTCAGGCGCTCGTGCTACCAATTCGGGCACGATTGCAATCGGTGATGCCTTTGGGGCCGGTGTCGTTGCGTCGGGCCGCGATGCCATCGCCATCGGTACGAGCGCATCCGCATCCGGCCAGTATGCAACGGCCGTCGGTGGCAGTGCCACGGGCACTGGAGCCAGCTCCACCGCGGTGGGTGTCTTCTCCAATGCCATCGGTGCGAATACGGTTGCGCTCGGCAATGGGGCAACGGCCAACAATGCTGGTGACGTGGCGTTGGGCTCTGGTTCGGTGACAGCGGCAGCAGTGCCGACTGCCAGCACGGTCATCCGAGGAACGACCTACAACTTCGCTGGCGCGAATCCGTCCAGCGTTGTCTCCGTCGGCACGTCGACTGCTCCACGCCAGATCCAGAATGTCGCGGCCGGCCGCATCGACCAGAACTCGATGGACGCGATCAACGGTTCGCAGCTCTATGCCGTGCAGCAGTCGCTGCAATCGGCGGTGACTGGCTCGGCGGCACACTACTTCAGTGTCAACGAGAACGGCACCCCTGGTGCTAACTACAACAACGATGGTGCGACCGCACGGTTTGCTCTGGCGGCGGGTTACGGTGCATCGGCCAGTGGCATCCAGGGCACGAGCGTGGGCTACATTGCCAATGCAAGCGGCCTGGAGAGTACCGCGATCGGCTACGCAAGCACTGCGAGCGGAGTCAATGCCACCGCCCTCGGCAATCAGGTGATGGCCGCAGCGGACAACAGTATCGCGATCGGTACGAACAACACCGCGTTGCCGCATGTGGACGCGACATCAACGGCCGGCATTTCCATCGGCTTCTGGTCGACGGTCAGCAACGCGCAGAGTGGCATCGCCATTGGTGACAGGGCGAACTCGGCCGCTACTTTCGCGCTCGCAGTGGGTCGATCTGCGAATTCCACAGGCATCGCGTCCGTCGCCGTCGGTAACGCGGCGCGCGCAGAGGCTGACTATTCCGTCGCGATGGGCTCCGGCGCGGTAAGTGCGGGCGTGTCTACGGTCGCCATTGGGCAAGGTGCCGGCTCTGCGTCAACCACTGCAAATTCTGGCTCCGTCGCCATCGGCGTGGCCGCCGGCGGGTTCGTAGAGGGCGCACAGAACGCGGCGATCGGGGGTGGTATTGCCAACGTCATGCGAGGCGCTGGCTCAGGCGTCACGGGTACACGTAACGTGGCGATGGGCTCCGGCGACGGCACTGTGATGTACGACGGCACGCTGCAAGCAGCCGCGGGTAGCCTGGTGTCCGGCAGCGACAATATCGCCCTCGGTACCAACGCCGGTATCGGGGTCACCGCGAACGCGACGACGTCTGTCGGCCTCAACGCCAAAGCCAACGGCCTCAACGCGATCGCGATGGGTACCGGCGCGCAGGCGACTGGCGCGAACAGCATCAGCATCGGTACCGGCAACGTCGTCAGCGGCGCGAACTCGGGTGCCTTTGGTGACCCGAGCACCATTACCGGTACGGGTTCCTACTCGGTCGGTAACAACAACACCATCAACGCGAACAATGCGTTCGTGGTCGGTAATGGCGTAACCATCCCGACTGGCCGCGATGGTTCGGTGGTGCTCGGCAATGCCTCGACGGTGGCGGCGCCCGTACCGACGGCCAATACCGTGATCGCGGGTACGACCTACACCTTCGCTGGCGCGACTCCGACGAGCGTTGTGTCGGTGGGCGCCGTGGGTTCGGAGCGCCAGATCCAGAACGTCGCCGCTGGCCGCATCAGCGAAACGTCGACCGACGCGATCAATGGTTCGCAGCTGTATGCCAGCAATCGAGCCATCGAGGCCGCGATCGCGGGTGCCGAGACGCACTACTACAGCGTCAATGACAACGGTACCCAACAGGCGAACTACAACAACAACGGCGCGACGGGTGCGAACTCCATCGCGGCGGGCGTGGCGGCGACCTCGGCCGGCAGTAGCGCGACGGCAGTGGGCCGCCTCGCCGCGGCGACCGGCAACAACTCCGTGGCCGTGGGCAGCGGTGCTACCGCGACCAATGATTTCGGTGTCGCGGTCGGCAACAACGCTCAGGCGAATGGGACGTCGGCCATCGCAATGGGTACGTTGGCTCAGGCCAACGGCGCCGCAGCCCAGACCATCGGCGTGAACTCGCGGGCAACGGGCGACGAAGCCGCTGCCTATGGCCGCTCGGCCAACGCCGGTGCGGCCAATGCCACCGCAATCGGCTCCCGCTCGGCGGCAACGCAGGCGGGCGCTACTGCATTGGGCTTCAGCTCGCAGGCGACCGCAACGAACGCGCTCGCCTTGGGCAATGCTGCTGTGGCAAGCAACGCCGGGGATGTGGCGCTGGGCTCCGGTTCGGTGACTGCGGCAGCGGTCGGTACGCCGAATGCCGTGATCGGCGGCAACACGTACACGTTCGCGGGTACCACGCCGGCTTCGACAGTCAGCGTTGGCGCGCCGGGCGCGGAGCGCACCATCACCAACGTCGCCGCCGGTCGCCTCAGCGATACGTCGACCGACGCGGTGAACGGCTCGCAGTTGTACGCGACCAACACCCAGGTGACGCAGAACACCACCGCTATCTCCAATATCAATAACGGTGGCGGCATCAAGTACTTCCACGCCAACTCGACGTTGCCGGATAGCCAGGCCATCGGCACGGATTCGGTCGCGATCGGGCCGAATGCGGTGGCCAACAACGCGGGCGACATCGCGCTGGGCTCCGGCTCGGTGACGGCCGCCGCAGTCGGCACCGCCGGCGAGACCATTGGCGGGACGGCCTACACCTTCGCGGGTGCGACGCCGACCTCGACGGTCAGCGTGGGCGCGCCGGGCGCGGAGCGGACCATCACCAACGTCGCAGCAGGCCGCCTCAGCGACACGTCGACCGACGCGGTGAATGGCTCGCAGCTGTTCGCGACCAACTCGAAGGTGAACCAGAACACCACCGATATCACCAATCTGAACAACGTGATTGGCGATATCAACAACGGTGGTGGCATCAAGTACTTCCACGCCAACTCGACGCTGCCGGATAGCCAGGCCATCGGCACGGACTCGGTCGCGATCGGGCCGAACGCGGTGGCCAACAACGCTGGCGACATCGCATTGGGCGCGGGCTCGACCACGGCGGCAGCAGTTGGCACGCCGGGCGAGACCATTGGTGGCAACGCCTACACCTTCGCGGGTGCAACGCCGACCTCGACGGTCAGCGTGGGTGCGGTGGGCGCGGAGCGAACCATCACCAATGTCGCCGCGGGCCGCCTGAGCGGAACGTCGACCGATGCGGTGAATGGCTCGCAGCTGTACGCGACCAACCAGCAGGTCAACTTGAACACCGCCGATATCACCAATCTGAACAACACGATCGACAACATCAACAACGGCGGCGGCATCAAGTACTTCCACGCCAATTCGACGTTGCCGGACAGCCAGGCGATTGGTGCGAACTCGGTCGCGATCGGTCCGAACGCGGTGGCCAACAACGCCGGAGACATCGCGTTGGGCGCAGGTTCGGTGACGGCTGCAGCCGTGGGTACGCCAGGTGCGACCATCGGTGGCAATGCCTACACCTTCGCCGGTGCCACGCCGACCTCGACGGTCAGCGTGGGCGCGGTGGGCGCGGAGCGGACCATCACCAATGTCGCGGCGGGTCGCCTCAGCGATACGTCGACCGACGCGGTGAACGGCTCGCAGCTGTACGCAACCAACCAGCAGGTGGACCTGAACACCGCCAACATCGCCACTAACACGACCAATATCGCCAACCTGAACACCATCATCGGCGATATCAATAACGGCGCTGGCATCAAGTACTTCCACGCCAATTCGACGCTGGCCGACAGCCAGGCGCTCGGCACCGACAGCATCGCCGTCGGTCCGCAGGCGGTCGCCAACAACACGAACAGCATCGCGATGGGTAACGGCGCGGTCTCGAGTGTCGATGGCGGCGTGGCGCTGGGTTCGGGTTCGGTGTCGGATCGTGCGTTGGCCCCGGTCAGCGGCACCATCACGGCCGGTACCGCGATCGTGCCGTACAACACTACCGACGTGAACCTGGCCGGTGCGGTGTCGGTCGGCAATGCCGCGACCAACACGCTGCGCCAGATCACCAACGTGGCCGACGGTACCAGCGCGCATGACGCCGTGACGATCCGCCAGCTCCAAGGCGCGATCGGCTCGGTAACGGCCACCGGTACCAAGTACTTCCACGCCAACTCGACGCTGGCCGATTCGCTGGCCGTGGGTGTCGACTCGATCGCAGTGGGTCCGGAGACGATCGTCAACGGCGACAACGGCATCGGCATGGGCCGCAACGCCCAGGTCGCGCAGACCGCGCCTGGCGGTACCGCGATCGGCCAGAACTCGCTGGTGTCGCAGGCCGATGGCGTCGCGCTGGGTACCAACGCACAGTCGCAGGGGATCCAGTCCCTGGCGCTGGGCGCGGGTTCGCAGGCGGTGTTCGCCAACAGCGTGGCGCTGGGCGCAGGCTCGGTGACGACGGTGGGCGCGCGTACCGGCTACATCGGCTACGGCGTCGGCAGCCAGAACTCGGTCGGCGAAGTGTCGGTCGGCAATGCAGGCGCCGAACGGCAGATCACCAACGTGGCTGCCGGCTCGGCCCCGACCGATGCGGTCAACGTCAGCCAGCTGAACCAGGTCGCGCAGAACACCGCGACCTCGCTGGGCGGCGGTGCTTCGTACGATTCGACCACGGGTACCTATACCGCGCCGAGCTACTCGGTCGGTGGCGGCACCTACAACAACGTGGGCGACGCGCTGGGCGCGCAGGACACCATCGTCAAGAACCAGGGCAGCAGCCTGGCGAACCACCTGGGCGGCGGTACGACCTACGATCCGTCCACCGGCAACATCGGTGGCGGCTTCACGGTCAACGGCAAGACCTACGCGAACGTGGCGGATGCGATCGGCGAGGCGGCAGGTCAGGCGTCGAACTCGATCCAGTACGACAACTCGGATCGCTCGCAGATCACGCTCGGCGGCACCAACGGGACGAAGATCACCAACGTCGCCGCGGGCAATATCAGCGAGAACTCGACCGACGCGGTCAACGGCTCGCAGCTGCACCAGACCAACACCACGGTGAACAACCTGGTCGAGGGCAAGATCGGTATCGTCAAGCAGGAGACGAATAACGGTCCGATCTCGGTCGGCGGCGACACCGGCGGCACCACGGTCAGCATGGCGGGCAAGGACGGCGATCGCCGCATCACCGGCGTGGCCGAAGGCACGGCGCCGACCGATGCGGTCAACGTCAACCAGCTGAACCGCATCAGCCAGGGCATCGACCAGAAGTTCGCGGGCATGGACAGCCGTATCCGCGCGGTCGAGAACCGGTCGAACGCGGGTATCGCGTCGGCGATGGCGATGGCGGGTCTGCCGCAGGCCTACCTGCCGAACAAGAGCATGCTGGCCATCGGTGCTGCCACGTTCAACGGTGAAACCGGCTACGCGCTGGGCCTGTCGCGCGTGTCGGACAACGGCTCGTGGGTCTACAAGGCGTCTGGTGCCGCTTCGTCGCGTGGCGACTACGGTGGCGCGGTGGGCGTCGGCTATCAGTGGTAAGCCGCACGGGATTGTCCGTGTAGCACGGGCGTGCGCCAGTCCCCCAGCTGGCGCACGTCCGACCACTACCCGATCATCAACGTCCCGCCGGCGCGATGACGCCATGCCGGGACAAGGAGTTCGAAACCATGTTTGATTCGATGAAACGCCATGCCGCACCCTGCGCCGCCTTGCTGGCGGCAGCGCTGCTGGCCGGCTGCGGCAACCTGAGCAAGATCGACGACAAAGGCCACACCGCTGCGCCGGTCTGGCCGAAGATGGATGTCGAGAACATGACGCTGCTCGAGGGCATCCATCCGGACCCGAACAGCCTCGCGCTGGTCAAGGCCGGCATGACCAAGGACCAGCTGTACCACCTGCTGGGCCGCCCGCACTTCCTCGAGGGCTTCTTCTTCGTGCGCGAATGGGACTACCTGTTCCATCTGCAGACGCCGTCCGGCGACAAGGCCTGCCAGTACAAGGTGCTGTTCGACCGCGACACGCGCGCGCAGGAATTCCTGTGGCGCGAGAAGGAGTGCGAGGAGGCGGCGAAGGCGTTGATCGCGAAGGCGAAAGCCTGACGCGTTGTGTTGGAAGCCGCTGGGCCCCCGCGTTCGCGGGGGCGTCGGAAGAATAGCCGTCGTCCCCGCGCGGGCGGGGACCCAGCGACTTGAGGTAGCATTGCCGGGCCTGTTTATTCGAGCAGACCACAGATATCTTGATCGGGCCGGTAACGGCCCTTGTTTTTTGGAGTTGCCATGTATCGCGCCGCATCGGTTGCCGCTTCCGTTCTTGCCGTGTTCGCCCTCGGCGCCTGCCAACAGATGCCCGCCCAGCAGGGTCAGCAGCCCGCCCCGATGGCGCCTGCCGCTGCGGCTCCTGGACCGGCTCCCGCGCCCGCTCAAGTGCAGCGCGCCGCCGCTCCTCAACAGGCAGCGCAGCAGCCCGCGGTTGAGTTCCGCCTTGCGCAGCCGGAACGCGCGCCCAACCTCAACGAACTGCGCATGGCCAATGCCACGTTGTGGGTCGCGCCGCAACCGGTTCTCGCGCGAGGTGACCTGAGCACGGTCGTGCCCGTCAAGGCGAAGGACGGCAAGTCGTACGTGCGCTTCAACTTCACGCAGCCCGGCGCGCAGAAGCTCGCTGCGTTGACGCAGCGGTTCTCCGGCAAGAACCTGGTGCTGACCGTTGGCGGCAATCTGGTGGCAACGCCGCGCATCGGCCGGCCCATCACCAACGGCGTGCTGTTCGTGCCGATGGCCAGCGAGCAGCAGGCGCTGAACGTCGCGGCCGTGATCGGCGGCGCCGGCGCGCCCGCAGCGCGGTAACACGATCCACCGTCGTCCCCGCGAACGCGGGGACCCAGTGACTTGATAGCGGCTGCAAAAGCCGCTGGGCCCCCGCCTTCGCGGGGGCGACAAAAACACGGGGGCGACAAAAGATATCCCCGTCGTCCCCGCGAACGCGGGGACCCAGTGACTTGATTGCGGCCGCAAAAGCCGCTGGGCCCCCGCCTTCGCGGGGCCGACAAAGACACGGGGGCGACAAAGACACGCGGGCGACAAAAGACATCCCCGTCGTCCCCGCGAACG